>JAPPBA010000145.1 GCA_026705295.1 Candidatus Palauibacter australiensis | reverse complement strand
CCCACGTCGACGAACACCGCCGCATCTACTTCGAGGGGATCGACGTGTTCGAGCACGCGATCAACCAGCCGATGGATCGCCCGCCGGGGGAGATCTTCCGCTACCGCAACTCGGACCCGCTCGTGGCCAACCGCATCGTCCGGCAAGCAGTCGAAGCACACGGAATCGACTGGCTCTCCTATCCGCAGCGCATCCTGTTCGACCGAATCGGAGCCCGGAACTACGTCCTCGAGACCGACGCCTGGGGCAACTTCATCATCACCGGCTACGACTACGGGAGTGCATGGGATTGGGTGAGATACGGTCTCCTGCATCTCTGGGATGGAGTGTGGCCAACGCCCGGCGGCGGAAGCGATCGCATCCTCCCCGAGGGATGGGTGGACTTCGTCCGGACGCCCGCTCCAGGCGCCGAACTCCGCAACTACGGCGGGCTCTTCTGGCTCAATCGTGGCGGCCAGCTCCCCCGAGCCCCGGAGGACGCCTTCTGGGCTGCCGGATCCATGGGTCAGTACACCGTCATCATCCCGTCCCGGGACCTCGTCATCGTGCGACTGGGGCCGAGTCCCGGAGACATCAACACATATCTGTCGGATATCATCGGCGAGGTGACGGCTGCCATCGATCATTAGCCCGCTCCCTCTTCGCATGGCTCCGGCCTAATGTGTAGTCCCTCCCTCCGACTCCCCGGGGGAGGCCGACCGTCCATCGTCCGCAGGAGGCTCTTGTGTACTCCGTGACCCGCTTCCGCAAGCTTCTGCCCGTTCATCTCTTTTTCCTCTTCTTTTACGGGCCCGTTTCAACCGTGGCGCAGGCTGCCGAGGGCGGACTCCCCTCGATCGAGGACAAGACGGCCTCGATGCGGGCCATCGACGGCTTCATCCCGATGTACTGGGAAGCCTCAAGCGGAAAGCTGTGGCTCGAAATCTCGCGCTGGGACACGGACATCCTCCACATGACGGGGCTCGCCTCGGGGCTGGGATCGAACGACATCGGTCTCGACCGTGGCGCGCTCTCGGGCTCCCGCCTCGTGCGCTTCCACCGGGTGGGGCCGAAGGTGCTGATGATCCAGCCGAACCTCGACTTCCGCGCGAGCAGCACGAACCCGCGCGAGGTGCGGGCCGTGACGGACGCCTTCGCCCCCTCCACGCTGTGGGGCTTCACGGCGGCGGCGGAGACGGAGGGGCGCGTGCTCGTCGACGCGACCGATTTCGTCGTCCGGGACATGATCAACTGGGCGCAGCGGCTGCGGCCCGGGACGTACCGGTTCGACGCGGGCCGGAGCGCGGTGCACCTGCCGATGACGATGGGGTTCCCGGAGAACACCGAGATCGAGGCATCCCTCACCTTCGTCCGCCAGCCGGGCGGCGGGGGCGGCGGATTCGGCGGATTCGGAGGGGGCGGCGGGGCGTTCGAAGGCGTCGCGAACGTGGCCTCGACCGGCGAGGCGGCCACGATCCGCCTCCATCACTCGTTCGTGCAACTGCCGGAGTTGGGAGAGTACACGCCCAGGGCCTTCGATCCCCGGTCCGGCTACGGAACCATGAGCTTCGCGGACTACTCGGCGCCGCTGGGAGAGGATATGCAGCAGCGGTTCATCCGGCGCCACCGGCTCGAGAAGCGGGATCCCTCGGCGGCGATGAGCGAGGCGGTCGAGCCGCTCGTCTACTACCTGGACCCGGGGGCGCCGGAGCCGATCCGGACGGCGCTGCTCGAGGGGGCTCGGTGGTGGAACCAGGCGTTCGAGGCGGCGGGCTTCCGGGACGCGTTTCAGGTGGAGATGCTCCCGGACGGCGTAAGTTCGCACGACGTGCGCTACAACGTGATCAACTGGGTTCACCGCTCGACGCGCGGCTGGAGCACGGGCGGCTCCGTCACCGACCCCCGCACGGGCGAGATCCTCAAGGGAGTGGTGACGCTCGGCTCGCTCCGCTGGCGGCAGGACTACCTGATCGCCGAGGGTCTCCTCTCGCCCTATGCCGACGGGGACGAAGCGCCGGGGGACCTGGCGGAGTGGGCGCTGGCGCGGATCCGGCAGCTGTCGGCGCACGAAGTGGGACACACGCTCGGCCTCGTCCACAACTACTACGACAGCAGGCTCGGCCGGATCTCGGTCATGGACTATCCCCATCCGCTCGTGACGCTGGGCGACGCCGGACAGCTCGACTATTCCGAGGTCTATGACGTGGACATCGGAGAGTGGGACAAGGTCGCGATCGTGTACGGGTACTCCGAATTCCCGGAGGGAGCGGACGAAGCCGCTGAGCTGGAGCGGATCCTCGACGAAGCCTGGGACGAGGACGTCATCCTCTTCACGAACCAGGACATCAACATCCACGCGCGCGCCGACCAGTGGTCGAACGGGGTGGACGCGGCGGCGGAACTCGAGCGGATGATGGACGTGCGGCGGCACTCGCTGGACCGCTTCGGCGAGGGCGCGATCCGCGCCGGGCGGCCGATCGTCACGGTCGAGGAGGCGCTGGTCCCGTTGTACATGCACCATCGCTACCAGGTGGACGCGGCCGCCTCGCTGCTCGGAGGGCTGGAGTACGTCTACGCCTTCCGCGGGGATGGGCGGACGCCCGTGAAGCGCGTCGCCGGCGGGGCGCAGCGGGCGGCGCTGGGTGCGCTGGCCCGGACGATGCGGCCGGCGGAGTTGGAGATCCCCGCCGGTGTGCTTGAATTGCTGCCGCCTCGGCCGCCGGGCTTCGGGCGTTCGCGCGAGACGTTTCCGCGCTACACCGGGCCGGCCTTCGATGCGGTCACGCCGGCGGTGGTGGCGACGGACCACACCGTGTCACGCGTCCTCGAACCGTCGCGGGCGGCGCGGCTCGTGCAGCAGCACGCGCTCGACCCGAGCCTGCCAGGCCTGAAGGAAGTGCTGACGACGCTGGTCGACGCCGTGCGCCCGGAGCCGAACGAGACGCCGTACCGCACCGAACTCCGCCTGGCCGCGTTCCGCGTGGTCGTGGATCGGATCATGGCCCTCGCGGACCAGGCGTCCATGCCGCACGTGCGCGCCATCGCGACGCGAAGCCTGACGGACATGCGGGCCGAGATGGCCGCGAACCCGCCGCCGGAGCGGGATGCCGCCTTCGCCGCGCTGGTCGACCGCGACATCGAGCGCTTCCTCGACAAGCCCTCGGCGCCCTACGAGATGCCGGGGACGCCGAACGCGCCGCCGGGCGCGCCGATCGGGGAACCTGCGCTGGACTGGCTCGCGCGCGACGCCTGGACCGCGGCCGGCCCCGCAGGCTGGGCGGCGGGGTGGCTCGGGGCGTCACCGGCCTGTTCGGCCGATCGAGAAAACTTCTGAGCCGGACGTTCCCGCGGGAACGCCGCTCGCGGGCGGGGGCGTTCCCGCGGGAACGTGGTGAGGCTCAGCTGTAGCCGATGGCGAGGGCGATGACGAGAGCGACCGCTCCGAGCGCCATCAGCATGAGGTAGCGCGGGATCACGAAGCGCAGCCACGACTCGTAGCGGACGCCGCTCGCGGCCAGGATCGCCATCAGGGCACCGTTGGTTGGCGTGATCAGTTCGCACAGCCCCGCCCCGTACTGGTAGGCGAGGATCGTGATCTGCCGCGAGAGCCCGAGCAGGTCCGAGAGCGGTACGAGGACGGGCAGCGTCAGCACGGCCTGACCGCTCACGCTGGGTACGGCGAAGTGCAGCACGCCCTGCGCGGCCGACATGCCGATGGCCGAGAGCGCGAGCGGCAGGTCCGCGAGCGGGACGAACAGTCCGCGCACGATGGTGTCGATGATCCGCGCGTCATCCATGACCACGTAGATCGCGTTGGCGAAGCCGATAAGCAGCGCGGCATATCCCATCGACCGGAAACCTTCGGCGTAGGCATGGGCCGTCCCGGTCACGCCGAGCCGGCCTATGATCCCCACCACGACGCCCATGATGAAGAAGAGGGCCGACATGTGGTCGAACTCCCACTCCCACCGGAGCAGTCCCCACACGAGGACGACGAAGGTCGAGGCGACGATCGCGAAGATGGTTACGTCCCTCCAGCCGAGTGCCCCATCCGGCTCCGAGACGTCCGTCGTCTCCTCTGCCTCGGGCCCCGCACGGGTACGCGCGGCATACCGCATCGTCCACCAGATCCAGAGGCCGAGGGCGATGGCCAGGAACGCGAGACGGAACGCCCAGCCCGAGAGCAGCGCCACGTCGGACACCTTCTGGGCGATCTGGACCTGAAAAGGGTTGATGGGGCTGAAGGCCGACCCCACGAAGGCGGAGCCCGCGCTGACCGCGACCCCCACCATCGGAGAGTAGCCGAGCCGCTTGGTGAGCAGCATGAGCGCGGGAACGAGGGGGATGATCTCCTCCTGCATGTTCTCCGTCACGCCGCCCGCCGCGAAGGCGAGACAGACGACGGGGATCGCGAGGATCTCGCGGCCCTCGAGCCCCCGGACGAGCCAGGTCACGCCGCGCCGCAGCGCCCCCGTCGCATCGAACACGGCGAACGCCCCGCCGATGAGAAAGATGAGGAACACGACATCGGCACGGTCCGCCATCCCCCGCGGGATCGCAACGATCGCCTCGAAGGCTCCGATCCGGTTGGCTTCCACCTCGTGGAAGGTCCCCGGCACCACGACGCTGCGCCCCGTCACCGGATCGTCCCGCCGCTCGTACTCCCCCGCCGGCAGCACGTACGACAGCGCCGCAGCCGCCAGGATCGCGACCGTGAGCAGCGTCAGCGGATGCGGAAACCGCAGCCTTCGCACCCGTTGCCTCAGGCGCTCGCGAAACGTCCGTGATGTGGCCATGAATGCTGAAGGTGCCTGCTACCCTCCCGATCTGACAGTCCGAGGTACTGGTCGGCGTCCGGTTTCGCACGCGGCGCTGTTCCGGCTCGCAGCGGGGACGATCCGGCACGCCCTGGTTTTGGGGGAACGAGGTTGCCGGTCCCCTGCGTCCCTGCCCTCAGTGCGAACGCGTACAGCTCGGGACGCGCGAGCCGTCGATCAGAAGGGACAGACCTCCCGGGTCGGCCGCATACCGGCCGCGCTCTCAAGGCGGAGGCGGAGCACGTAGCTCAAGCCCAGCGCGTCGCGGGCGATTCCGTGGATCACGCCTCCCGCGCCGAAATCGATGGGATCCACCGCTTCGCCTCCAAACCGGACGGTTGCGATTCCCTCTGACGAGGAAACCTCGCCGCGGTACCGGCCGCAATTGTCGAACAGATCCCATACGCGATGGTCGCCCGGGTTATCGGGGTCGTCCGGAAAACGCAGCACCCAGAGCCAGCCCTCCGGCGACACGCTCAGACCCGCAATCAGGGGCTCGAACTCGGACTCGTCCGAGTCGTCGGGCGGAGGCTGGGGCGCGTTGCCCAGTTCGATCGTACGAACGGTGTCGCCGACGAATGTAATCTCGTGAAAGCGGTATGCCGCTCTGTTCGCCGCCCACACCGTTTCACCGCCCGCGAACGCCCACGCGCGCCGCGGAATCGAGACCCTCACGATGCCGCCAAACGTGATGTTGCCCCCGCTCTCGCTTCTGCTTTGCATCGTGTTGGTGGTGATGCGGCTGTCGAAAAGCGATTACCAGACAAGGTGCATGGGGCGGTCTCGGAGGCCATTTTCGGGCCG
>JAPPBA010000144.1 GCA_026705295.1 Candidatus Palauibacter australiensis | reverse complement strand
CTTGCGGGAGTTCCTCGACGAGGTCTTCGAAGCCGGTGTAGCAGACGAGGCTCACATCGTGCCCGGCCTCCTCGCACCACGCGCCGAGAACCTGCGGCATGATGCTCGCGAGGTTCGCGTGCATCACCTTGGCGTACAGGGCCTTCGTGGGTCCCTTCGATACGAGGTCCACGATACCTACGCGGAGCTTGCGCAACGGCGATCCTCTCGGAATGGGTGCACGCGTAGCCGGGTCGAGCGCGTAGCGGAATCGAGCAACCTAGGTGCGGGCCACGCTCGGCGGCAATCGGCCAGCGGGGACGGCTACCGGCACGCCTCGGCGTTGACGCGCACGTACTCGCGCACGAATTCGTCCAGCATGCTGGCGACCAGACTCGTGACGGGACCCCCGTCGCGCCCGAGATAGAAGCCGATTCCCTGTTGCGGCGTTTCCCACGTCGGCGCCCAGTTCAACCATTCCGGCGCGGCGTCGGGGGAGTCCTCGGAACCGGCTTCTCCCACCCAGGGGTCGCTCTGGCGGTCGTAGAGGAGCTTCAGGAGACGGAGGCGGATGACGTAGACCGTCACCACGGCGCTTGCGGTGATCCTCTGAGCACTGACGAATACGGACAACTGGAGGGTGGACGCGCCGGGTGGGCCGGCGGGGGCGTCGATCCCGGCCGCCTGAAGCCGGCTCGTCGCCATGCCTTCCACGGCCGGCGTCGTGATGTCGGCCGGCCCGCCCGTGTTGGTGACGAAGACCTCCACCGGAACGGCGCTGCATGCGGCAAACAGGGCGAACCGATCTCTGCTCGAGACGGATCCCTGGGCAGCCCCGGCCACGGGCGCGAGGAGTCCGAAGACGACCGCTGCAACGATCGGCCGTGCCGAATTCACGAACGTTTCAGAAACGGGGAACTCCTTGCCCGACGAGTCGTCGATCGTGTACGAATGGGACAACCTGATCCCGTCCCATCGTCTCGCGCCAGATTCCACGCCGGATACGGCGCCAGACTTCGCCTGAATTCCGAGGAGAATCCGGATGACCCCTCCTGCCGATCGAGCGTGCCGCGTCACGAGAACGATCCCCGCGCCGCCGGAGGCGGTGTTCCGCGCCTGGACCGAACCGGATCGGATCCGGCACTGGTCCTGCCCTCCGGGCGGGACGATCCGGGACTCGCAGGTAGACCTCGTGCCCGGGGGACCGTACCGCCTTCTCATCGAGGCGGAAGAAGGGACGCTCCATACGGCGTTCGGAGTATACCGCGAGGTCGATCCCCCGAACCGGCTCGTGTACACCTGGGACTGGGAGGAGCCCGCATCCGCGGTCGGCGAGACGCTCGTCACGGTCGAGTTCATCGCCGCCGGAGCGTCGACCGAGGTCGTCCTCGCGCATGAGGGCTTCGCCGCCCCCGAAGCCGCGGAGGGACACCGTCTCGGGTGGACGTGGTCGCTGGAGCGCCTGGAAGGTCTCTTCCGCTGAACGCCGCCCCGCTGAACGCCGCCACGGACCTTTCGCCACGCCGGATCTTCGCCTTCTGGGCCCCGCTGGCCGCCACGTGGTTGATGATGGCGGTCGAGGGGCCCTACCTGGCGGCGGTGGTGGCGCGGCTGCCGGATCCCACGCTGGGGCTGGCGGCCTACGGCGTGGCGATCGCGCTGGCGGTGCTGATGGAGGCGCCGGTCATCATGCTGCTGAGCGCCTCGACCGCCCTCGTGGAGGACGCCGTCTCCTACCGGCGGCTGCGGACGTTCGCGCACGGGCTGAACGCCTTCTCCACGCTGATGCTCCTCGCCGTGCTCGTGCCGCCGGTGCACCGCGGGCTCATGCTGGGGGTGCTCGGCCTGCCGGAAGAACTGGCGCGCCTCACGTACGGGGCGCTGTGGTGCTTCCTGCCCTGGCCGGCCGCCATCGGCTACCGGCGCTTCTGGCAGGGCGTGCTCATCCGGTCCGGGCGGACGCGGCTCGTGGCCGGCGGGACGGTCGTGCGGCTCGTCTCGATGTCGGTCGCCGCGCTCGCCCTCGCCATCGCCACCGAACTCCCCGGCGCCGCGGTCGGGGCCTCCGCGCTCTCGTTCGGCGTGGTGATGGAGGCGGCGGTGGCGCGCTGGATGGCCCGGGACGCCATCCGCACCCTCCTCGTCCCGGCGGGCCGCCCGGCCGATGCGACCGACCCGGTGGCGGTCTCGTCGGACCCCCACGACATCGCGGAGATCGGCCGCGTGGGCGTCTCGACCGCCGATCCGGCGTCGGGCGCGGGGACCGGCGGGGGCGAGCTGGGCTTCGGTGACATCGGGCGCTTCTACGTCCCGCTCATGCTCACGTCGCTGATCGGGATCGCGATTCAGCCGATGCTGACCTTCTTCATGGGTCGCGCCGCGTCGCCGGTCGAGTCGCTCGCCGTGTTCCCGGTTGTGCACTCGCTCGGGTTCATCTTCCGTTCCGTGGGCCTCAGCTTCCAGGACGCGGTCATCGCGCTTCTGGGCCGGCGGAACGAGGGCTACGACGAAATCCGCCGCTTCGCCATCGGTCTCGGCGCGACGCTCTCCGGCATTCTCGCGCTCCTCGCGTTCACCCCCCTCTCTCAGCTCTGGTTCGTCCACGTCTCCGGCCTCACTCCCGAACTCGCCTCCTTCGCGATTCCGGCCGCGCGGGTGCTCACCCCGGTCCCCTTCCTCGGCGTCCTCCTCTCGCTGCAGCGGGGCACGCTGATCCGGCACCGGACGACGGGTCCGATCATCGTCGGGACCGCCGCGGAGATCACGGCCGTGGCCATCGTGTTCGTCGCGGTCGGCTGGGGGCTGGGCTGGGTCGGCGCGACCGCCGCCTTCACCGGCTTTCTGATGGGCCGTCTGACCGCCAATGTCTACCTGACGCCCAAGGTGCGGGCGGCGACGCGCAAAGCAGGCGGCGACGCGCCGGGCGGGGAGTCCAGGACACCCCGTGAATCAACGGATTCGGCGGATCGGGGGTCTTCTGGATAGCGTGCGGGACCGGCTGGAAGCGGGGGGGCCGGCGACTTCAGGTGACAGCGATCGGGGAGGCAGGGAAATGACCCATCGAATTCGGATAACGACGCTGGCGGCGGCAGCGCTCGCGGTGGCGTCGGCCTTCGTCGGCTCCGGGGAGGCGGCGGCGCAGGACCACACCGCGTCGACCGACGTGCTCACGATCGAGGAATGGACCGTGCCCTACCCCGACAGCCGGCCGCGCGACCCGTTCGTCGGACCGGACGGCCGCGTCTGGTTCGTGGGACAGGCCGCCCACTACGCCGCCGTGCTGGACCCCGCCACCGGGGAGTTCAAGCGCTACGACATGGACGACGGCACGGGACCCCACAACCTGATCGTCGACGATGACGGGATGGTCTACTACGCCGGCAACCGGGCGAACCACATCGGGATCATCGACCCGGCCACGGGCGAGATCGACAAGATCATGATGCCGGACGAGCGCGCGCGGGATCCGCACACGCTGATCTGGGACGACAACGGGGACATCTGGTTCTCCGTGCAGGGCGGGAACCTGGTCGGCTTCCTCGACAAGGAGTCGAGAGACGTGCGGCTGGTGGAGGCGCCCGAGGTCGAGACGCGCCGCGGCATGGGCTCGAGCCGCCCGTACGGGGTCAAGCTCGACTCGGAGAACCGGCCCTGGATCGCGCACTTCAACACGAACCTGATCGGGATGGTGGAGCCGTCCTCGTTCGAACTCATCGGCTACGACCTGCCCGAGGGCGCGCGGCCGCGCCGCCTGGTCATCGACTCGAAGGACCGGATCTGGTACGTCGACTACAGCCGGGGGAAGATCGGTCTCGTCGAGGAGGGCGGCGGATTCCAGCGGGAATACGACCTGCCGGCGGGCGAGGAGTCGCGGCCGTACGGGGTGGCGATCGACAAGTACGACGTCGTGTGGCTCGTCGAGACGGGGATCCAGCCGAACCGGTTCGTGGGCTTCGACACGGACAAGGAGGAGTTCGTGGGCACGCTCGACGTGCCGAGCGGGGGCGGCACGATCCGGCACATGTACTACGATCCGGCCACGGACTCGATCTGGTTCGGGGCGGACGTGAACACGGTCGGCCGGGCGGTGGTGTCGCCGCGCTCGCGCTGATGTCCCCGCCGGGGCCCGCGGCCGCGCTCTGCGCCGCGGGCCTCCTCGCGCTGGCCGGGGTCGCTGCGATCCCCGCGGAGGACTCCGGCGCCGGGCCGCGCGACGCGGCGCCCCACCGGGCGCACGCGCCACCGCATATCGAGGGGCCGCCTCCAGGTCACACGGGGGGCTTCGGGGAGCCGACCTGCGCCACCTGTCACTTCGGGGCCCCGCTCAACGAACCGGGGGCCGCGCTGCAGGTGCTCGGACTCGACGGCGGCTACCAGCCCGGCCAGCGCCACCCGGTGACGATCCGTTTCGAGAGCTTCGACATGCTCGCCGCCGGCTTCCAGGCGTCGTTCCGTTTCAACGACGGAGAGCGCCGGGGGGCGGGCGCCGGCGAGATCCGACCGCTCGACGACCGCGTCACCGTCGTGCGAGCGGAGAACGGCACCGAATACGTCCAGCACACCCGCGCCGGCTCCACGCCGGCGGACCACGTCGCGGAGTGGACATTCGAATGGCGCGCCCCCGACGCGGACGCCCCGGTCGTCCTCCACCTCGCCGCCAACTCCGGAGGTGGCGACGACTCCCCCCTCGACGACCTCGTCTACACGCTCTCGATCGCGATCCCCCCGGCCGGACGCTGACGTTACACGTTCCCGCGGGAACGGCTCGTTCGGCCAGTTGCGTCACTGGCCGGTTCCAACGTTCCCGCGGGAACGTCTCACACCCCCTGTTGGACGTCAGTCCGGCGGGAGCCCCTTGGGGCGCCAGCAGCCGATCAGGCGGCCGCGCCTGGCCACGCCGAGTTCGGCCCAGTCGTCGATGTCGAGTTCCACCGCGGCGACGGCGGCGGTCGGCATGTACTCGCCCTCGCCCGTCAGGTGCCAGACGAGGGAGGTGATGCCCGGGTTGTGCCCGACGAGCATGAGGCGCTCCGCCGTTCCCCCCATCACTTCCGCGACCTCGATGTAGCCGTCGGGAGAGGCGCCGTAGAGGTCATGCGTCGTCTCGATCTCCACCTCCTCGCCGAACTCCGCCGCCGCGAGTTCCGCCGTGGTGCGCGCGCGGACGGCGGTCGAACTCACGATGCGGTCGGGCACGAGGTCGCGTTCCGCGAGGAAGCGCCCCATGCGGGGCGCGTCGCGACGGCCGCGGGGATTCAGCGGGCGGTCGTGGTCGCGGAGTCCGGGATGGTCCCAGGAGGACTTCGCGTGCCGGAGGATGAGCAGGGTCTTCATCGGGTCACGGGGGTCACGGGCGTC
Organism: Candidatus Palauibacter australiensis; assembly: GCA_026705295.1. Lineage (NCBI taxonomy): Bacteria > Pseudomonadati > Gemmatimonadota > Gemmatimonadia > Candidatus Palauibacterales > Candidatus Palauibacteraceae > Candidatus Palauibacter > Candidatus Palauibacter australiensis. Next base: position 12,483 of record JAPPBA010000144.1, on the reverse strand, counting down.
ATGAGCGTCACCAGCGGATCGGGATCACGAGCATGGTCGCGACCCCGAGCAGGATCGTCGCCAGCCAGAGGAGGAAGGCGTAGCCGAGGATCTCCCCGAAGCGGCGCCGCGTCACCGCGAGGATGGGGAGCGCCCAGAACGGGTGGATGAGGTTGAAGGCGGAGTCTCCGTAGGCGTACGCGAGGAGGACGGTCATGACGGACACATCGAGCGCCTCGCCGGCGGGGATCACGTACGGCGCCTCGATCATCCACTTGGAGCCCGCCGAGGGGATGAACATGCTCATGATGCCCGAATAGACGTAGACCACGAGGGGGTAGAGCCGCGTCGTGGCGACGGCGGCGAACTGCTCGCCGAGCCAGCTTCCCAGGTTCGTGTTCTGGATGACGCCGAAGATGCCGGCGTAGAAGGGAAACTGGAGGATGATCCCCCACGCTGAGGACACCCCGTGGCGGCAGGCCCTCAGGAACGACGTCGGCCGGCCGTGGAGGAGGAGCGCCACGGCGAGGAAGACCGTGTTGTACGCGTTGATGGTCCAGCTCGCGCCGAAACCGCGGGTGACGATCGAGTGGATGAGGGGATACGCGAGGAGGACGGCGGCAAGCAGCGTCCAGCCTCGGAAGCGGTCGAGGCGCTCGGCCGGGGTCGTCCCCGCGCGCGCCGGCGGCGGGGGCGCGGGGAGGATCTCGTCGACCTCCGCCTCGGTGAGGGTGACAGCGTCGCGGTGCGGGTGGAGCGCCATCGCGGCCACGAGTCCCACGAGCAGCATGACGGCGGCGTACCCGAGGTTGAAGGGATGAAAGAGCGTCTCGGTGACCGGATAGAGACGGCCCACGACCGGAGCGCCGGCGCCCGGCTCGAGCAGGGGGTTGCCGGGCGTGGCCATGATGAGCGGAGCGGAGCTGGAGAGGCCGCTCTGCCACACGGTCCCGATGCCCATGTACGCCGCGGCGATGACGAGGCGCACGTCGGCCCGCGGGTTGCGCTTGAGGATGAACGGGACGAAGAGCGCGGACCCGACGAGCCCGAACGCCCAGTTGAGATAGCCGGCCGCCATCGAGAATCCGGCGGCGAGGGCCACCGCCTGCACGGGGCGTTCGGGGTTCGGGAGCCCGGCGAGGCGGTCGAGCATCCGGTACATCGGGGGGGACGAGGCACACGCGTGGGCCGCCACCATGATGATCGAGAACTGCATCGCCAGTTCGAGCAGCGTCCAGACCCCGGCGCCCCACGCGAGCCCCGCCTCCGGGATCGAAGCACCGCCGCCCGTGACCGCGAGGAGGAGCGCAATCACGGTGAGCGACATGAGGATCACCCACGCGTCGGGCACCCAGCGCTCCGTGACGCGGGAGAGCGCCGCGCCGCTCTCGCGTAGCCGGTCCAGCGGGCGCCCGCTCATGCCGTCCGGTGGATCGGTCTAGGGCTCGGGTGGGGAGGCACCCGGCTGGGCAGCTTCCGGCGGGGAATCCTGCGCAGCGGCTACGGCCGCGTCGGCTTTCGGCCCGGCCGCCGCGGCGGCATCCGACGCCGGCTCTCCGGCACCGGCCTCCGCGGGCGCCGACGCGCCGAAGGCCGTGGCCGGCAGCACCTCCCGGAAGGACTCGCCGTAGAGTTCCCACACGGTGATGAAGAGCGCCGCGACGATGGGGCCAATGAGTACGCCGGCCATGCCGAAGGCGATGAGCCCGCCGAGGGTGCCGAGCAGGATCATCAGGTCCGGCATCCGGGTGTCGCGCCCGACGAGCCAGGGGCGCATGAGGTTGTCCAGCGTCCCCACCACGAGACCGCACCACAGGATGAGCCCGATGCCGCCGACGACCTGGTCGGCGGCGAGCAGGTAGATCGCGGCGGGCAGCCACACGAGCGCGGACCCGATCCCCGGCACGATCGAGAGGACCGCCATGACCGTGCCCCAGAAGGCGGCGGACGGAATGCCCACCACCCAGAAGGCGAGCCCGGCCAGCGCGCCCTGCACGATGCCGATGAGAAACGTCCCCTTCACCATCGCCCGCGTCACGGAGACGAAGCGGTCGAGCATGCGGCGCTCGTCTTCGTCGGAGAGCGGGAGGTAGTAGAGGACCTTGTGCAGCACGCCGCGGCCGTCCTTCAGGAAGAAGAACATGGCGTACAGCATCAGCAGCAGGAGGAAGACGACCCGCACGGTGGCCGTCGTAACACCGGCGAGCCAGTCGACCGCGAAACTCCCGACGGACCTCGCGACTTCTCCCAGCCTCTGGAGGAGCTGCTCCTGGTATGGTCGTAGCGAATCCAGCCAGGGAATCCGGTCGAGCAGCTCGTCGAGCCCGCCCGGCTGCCGCAGCTGAGCCTGCAGATTCTCGATCCACGGGCCCGCCGTTTGCGTGACGTGCACGGCCTGGTTCGCGACGATGCCGAGGAACGCCGTGACCGGCCCGATGAGGAGGATCACGAACAGCCCGACCGCGGCGAAGGAGGCCAGCCCCTCCCTTCCGCCGAACCACCGGCAGAGGGTGCGGTAGGCGGGGTACATGAGGCCGCTGAGGATCGCCCCCAGGAAGAGCGCCGTGAGGAACGTCCGGATCATCTGGAGGAAGAGGAGGCTGATCCCGACGACGAGCAGGAGAAGGAAGATGGCGCGGAAACGCCCCGGATGGAGGGGCGGGTTCCCGCCGGCGTCAGCCATTCTGTACGTCGGCGCTGAGGTCGGAGTCGAGGTCGGCGCCGATATCGGTGCTCAGGTCGCTGAGGAGGCGACCCGTCGCGGTCACGCGGTGTGTCCAGAAATCCGCGACTTCCGGCGCCGTAGCCCCCCCGCGGTCGTGAAGACGCGCCCAGTCCCGCGCCTCGCATGCGAGCCAGTCCAGGGTCGCGCGGGGCCCCTGCGACATCATGGACCGGAGGATGTAGGCGCGCTCGCCCACGCGGAGACCGAAGCCGAGGTCGCGCGCGGCTCTCGCGAGGTCCGCCCGCGTGAGGACGAGCCCGCTGCGGACGGGGCTCAGGAGGGCGTTGAAGAAGCTGTCCCCATCGGTCCGCCGCGGGTCGGGCACCGGCTTCGCCTCGCGGAGCGCGAGCGGGCGTCGCGTCGGCGGCCCGAGGCGGGCGGATTCGTTGAAGAGGAGGGTCTCGAGCGTGTCGGCCCACTCCCGGTAGAACGGGGGCGCGATCTGCCGCAGCTTGGTGAGAAAGGGGAGGACCCACGAGAGCAGGTGCTCCCAGAGGAAGGCGTGCCGCGCGTCGCGACAGGCCTGGGCCGACTTGCCGTTTCCCCTGTGCTGGGCATCCACGAGCCAGGCGTAGCCCCCCAGCAGGGCCCGAAGGTGATCCGGATCCTCCGGGGGCGTCGTCCCGAGCGCGCGCCAGAAGCCGGCGACGCGGTCGCGCGCCTCCCCGCCCATGCGGCCGTCCGTCCCCAGGAAGGCGGAGGAGTACGGATAAAGTTGGAAGAGGAAGAGGTCGTTGTGCGTGGGCTCGTCCGGCACCGGACCCAGTTCGAGGAGGTGGCCGATGAGCCGATTCTCCCCGCACGGGCCATCGAGAAGCGCGCCGAGGGCGCGAAACAGCTCCATGGCCGGCTAGTGTCTCGCGCCGGCGGCGCGTGCGGCACTGTTCACGTTCACATTATGAAGTAGATGGGGGGCTCGATTTGCTGTCAAGTTGCGCCTCATCGGGTTCCGGCGAGCCCGGGTCCGGCGGCGTCGAGCCGTGCGGTTCCGGGAGATCGTATGCGGTGCGCACGGGACGCACCGGACGGATGAGCCAGTGCGGCCGGCGCGTCCCGTCGGGAGAATGCCGCACGGCCCCGCGCGTCTTGTCGAGCCACTGCCGGTACACCTCGTGCGACCGGGCCGTGTCGACGTGAATGTCCCCGTGACGGTCGCGCCGCGACGCCTTGACCACGCGCACGGCCTGGTGCCAGCAGTGCATGCCGGACACCGGGTCCGGGTGCACCGGGAAGGTGAGGTTCTGGTGGACACCCACATCCGTCCACCAGATCCGCGACGTGTCCGGGTCGTCGGTCTCGTACGGCGCCGCGCCCTGCCTGCGTGACAGCTTCCAGTCGCCGCCTTCCCCCGAGAGAGAGACCGTGGCCATGAGCTGCCGCTGGCCGGCCATGTTCTCGCGCTCGCCGCGGCCGGCCGTCCCCGGCTCGCCCACGTCCGGGCCCGAGCCCCCCGCGTCCGCCAGCTTCCAGCGCCCCATGTGGTGGCTGCACGCGACGACGCCCGGCTTGATCCCCTCCGTCACCCACGCCTTGAGGACGAAGTGGCCGATCTCGGTCTCGACCCGCACGAGATCTCCCGTCCTCACCCCCTTCCGCGCCGCGTCGGACGGGTGGAGCCAGAGCGGGTTCGTGTGGGCGATCTCATCCAGCCACTTGGAGTTGGCCGAACGCGTGTGGATCTGCACCGGGAGGCGGAAGGTGGAGATGAGGCACATCTGGTCCGGCTCCATGGCGGCCGGATGCACATGGCTCCGGATGTAGGCGGGCACCGCGTACTCGGGCCATCCCCAGCGGACGAGCGTGGGGGAGTAGAACTCCAGCTTGCCGCTCGGGGTCGGGAATCCGCGCCGAATCGTGTCGTCCACGCGGACGCCCACCGGGCGCCGCCCCTCCGGATCCGGATCGGGCGCGCCCATGGGTGCGAGGTTCACCGCGGCGGGGCCCGGGGCCCGCGTGTAGACGCGGCCGAACTCATCCTCCCGCGCGTCCTCGAGTTCCTCGGGCGGGACGGGCCGCTCGTGCAGCGGACCGATGTCGCGCGCCACCTCGAAGGCGCCGTAGCGGCGCATGTAGTCCAGCGGCGAGAGCCCCTGCGCGGCCGCCGCCTCGGGCAGGCCGGGCACGGAGTGCTCGAACATCCAGGCGTAGTACTCGTCCACCGTGAGGCGCTGTCCGGGCTTCTCCTTCGACTCCACGAACTCGCGGATCCCGAGGCTGCCGTCCGGGTCGATGCGCCAGGAGAGCTCGAGCCAGAACTCGTTCTCCTCCCACACTTCGCCCGGGTTCGTGTGGCGCGTGTCCGCCACCTGCTCGCCGAGACGCTGCCGGGCGGAGCGCAGCACGGGCTGCCGGAAGCCGATCCACTGGCCGTCGTGCGTCTCGTAGGAGTGGACGTCGTGCCGCTCGGGTCCGTGTCCCATCGGAAGGACGTAGTCCGCGAAGTAGGCGGACTCGTTCCAGGTCGGCGTGAGCGCGACATGGAGGCCGACCTTCTCCTCATCCGTCAGGGCCTCGATCCACGCGAACCCGTCCGGATTCGTCCACACCGGGTTGTACACGCGCGTGAAGTAGACGTCGAGCTTGCCGCGTCCCTCCTTGAGGAGGTGCGGGAGGAGGAAGGAGACCTCGTACATCGCCAGCGGAAACTCGTCAGGCCAGGTGAGTTCGTTCCAGTGCTCCGGGTGCCGGGGCATGCGGATCGGCTTCGGGATGAACTTGTTCCACGTGCTCGGATAGGTGCCGCCGGGGGTCGCCACGGAACCCGTGAGGGCGTTGAGGAAGAAGAGCGTCCGGGCCACCTGCCAACCGCCCTCGTTGCCCGATGCGGCGCTCCGCCAGTTGTGCGTGGAGAGGCGGGAACCGGCCCGCGCCACGAGTTCGGCGACCTCGCGGATCTGCTCCGCATCGATGCCGGACTCCTCCGCGGCCCATTCGAAGGTGCATGCTTCATACAGCTCGCGGAGTGCGGCCTCGAACGACTCGAAGGTGCGCGGGAGAGTCGGCTTCTCGGCGGCGAGGTATTCCTCCCAGTTGAACCAGCGCCGCACGAAGTCGCGGTTCCAGGCCCCCGTCGCGATCAGGTGGTTCGCGATCGCGAGGAGAACGGCGGCCTCGGAGCCGGGTTGGGTGGGAAGCCAGTGGTCGGCGTGCGTCGCCGTGTTCGACAGGCGCGTGTCGAAGACGATGAGCCGCGCCCCCTTCTTGACGCCGTCCAGGATGCGCTGGGCGTGGGGGTTGAAGTAGTGCCCCGCCTCGAGGTGGGAACTCACGAGGAGGATGACGTCCGCGCGGGCGTGGTCGGGGCTGGGGCGGTCCATTCCGAGCCAGAACTGGTAGCCGGCGCGCGCGCTCGAGGAACAGATGTTCGTGTGCGAGTTGTGGCCGTCGACGCCCCACGCGGCGAGCACCCGCTCCGTGAACCCGTCCTCGCCCGGACGCCCGACGTGGTACATGACCTCGCGCTGGCGACCCTCTTCGATGGCCGTGCGGATCCGGGCCGAGATGTCGTTGAGCGCCTCCTCCCACGAGACGCGCACCCACTTCCCCTCCCCGCGCGCGCCGGCGCGCTTCAGTGGGTAGAGGACGCGGTCGGGGTCGACGATCTGGTTCAGCGTGGCCGGGCCCTTGGCGCAGTTTCTGCCCCGGGAGCCGGGATGTTCGGGGTTCCCCTCGAACTTCTGCACCTGGAGGGTGTCGCGGTCGACATAGGCCAGGAGCCCGCAGGCGGACTCGCAGTTGAAGCAGGTCGTGGGCACGAGCATGTAGCGCCGCTCGCGCCGCTCCGGCCAGGCCTTCGAGTCGAGTTCGACCCAGTCGTCCCAGCGTTCCCGCGGGGGGAAGGCGGCGAGCTGGTTGCGGCTGGGGCCGGGATAGAAGGTCTCGCCGCGAGCCTCGGTCGCCGAGCGCGCGGCGCTTACGCGCTCGCTGAGTTCGTGCAGCCGCCGCGGGACGCCGTCGGGGCCGGAACCGTTGCCACCGGCGCCGGAGCCGTTGCGGCCCGGGCCGCGCGGATCGCTCATGCGAGGGGCACGGACTGGCCGGCCTGCACGTACGCGTGCTCGTGCGCGAGGAGCCCGGCGAGGGCGGCGACGCCGATCAGCGGGGCGACCCAGGCGCCGGCGAGCGGGATCACCGTGAGGGCGGCCGCGAGCGTCACGAGCAGGATGCCGCTCCAGAACCAGGGGGCGTAGCGGCCTCGCACCATGTTCCGGGCGGCAAGGGCGGCGTGGGCCGTCGCGTGCGTGAGCGTGAGTTCGGCGAGCACGAGCAGGAGGTGCGCGGCGGCCGTGAGCCCCACGAGCCGGCCCAGCGCGGCGGAGTCTCCGAGCGACGGGAAGAGCATCAGGGCCGCGCCGCCGGCCAGCAGCGCCTGTACGAGAAAGTGCGGCGGCAGGAGCGGATTCTGCCACAGATCGCGCGCCCGGGCCTGTGCGAAGAGGTACGCCGTGTAGACCGCGGTCATGCCGGCCAGGGGCGCCCCCGCCCACGCCATCCAGCGCGTCGCCTCCACGCCGCCGGCGCCGCCGACCAGCGCCGCCGCGAGGTGCGCGGTCAGCGCCGCGCCGTAGCCCGCGATCACGAACGCCCCCCGCACGAGCCAGCTCTTCATGTGGGGTCTCGTGAAGATGAGGAGGAAGCGCTTCGGGTGCTCCAGATCCCAGATCAGCAGCCCGCCGGTGAGCGCGAGCGCGGCGAGACCGAGGAGCGGCGTGAGGGTGAGCCAGGTCCCGCCCTGCCACGCGAACCCGCCCAGCAGGCAGAGGAGGAGCACGGCGAGGTACACGCCGGCGGAGACCCCCTTGGTGAGCGTGTACAGGCTCACGCGCCAGTCCCAGGGCGCGGTGTGCGAGACATCGTAGGAGAGGATCGCGGCGGCCGAGGAGTTCGGGCCGTGCCGTCCGTCCGTTCCCATCGGGTGCGGCTGGCCCGAGCCGACCTCGTGCGGACCCTCGGGCTGCTCGCTCCACATGTACAGCCCGCCCCCGGGACGGACCGCCGCCAGCGGATCGAGCGTCGCCTGGTGCGCGCCCTTGTAGAACAGCTTCGGGTGGGTCTCCTTCTCAGGCCTCCGGACGCTCACCGGATCGCGCCCTACGTATTGCGAGACCTTCGATTCCGGGTCGTCGAGGTCGCCGACGATGATCGCCTCCGTCGGGCACACGGTGACGCAGGCCGGCTCCAGCCCCATGTCGATCCGGTGGGCGCAGAAGTTGCACTTCTCTGCGGAATGGTCGTCGGGGTTGATGAAGATCGCGTCGTAGGGACAGGCGGCGATGCACGCCTTGCAGCCGATGCAGATCGACTTGTCGAAGTCCACGATCCCGTCGGGACGGCGGAACATGGCCTGGGTCGGGCACGCGGTCGTGCACGGCGCGTCGTCACACTGGTTGCAGCGCGTGACCTGGAAGGCGCGCCGCGCGGCCGGAAAGGTCCCCACGTCGGCGTACTTCACGTAGGTGCGGGTGACGCCGAGCGGGACCTCGTTCTCCGACTTGCAGGCCGTCGTGCAGGCGTGGCAGCCGATACAGCGGGTGTGGTCGATGACTTTCGCCCAGCGGGCCGTCTCGGGCCCCGTCCCCGCGGACTCCGGCATGCGCGCTCCCCGTGAAAGGGTTGGGCGGTCGTGGCCTCGCGCTCGCGCGGACCGGCGGTCTCCGGTTACGTCGCGCTGCTGGCAGGCCGTGGCCTGCTATGTTCCATTCTCGCGACGGGTTGGGCAAGCCCGTTCCATCGGGCGGCCCCTCGGTCCGTCAGTCGGTCAGCACGATTGAGAGGCCCGGGAGATCCACGCCCTTCGCCTCCACCCGCCACATCTCGCCGGGGGACAGCGGCTCGAGCGGGGTCATCGTCCCCGTGCTCACGACCAGGCCGTTTTCCGGGACCCCGGCATCGGAGAAGCGCGGCCAAAGCCGAGGCACGACCTCCAGCGCCTCGAGCGGATGCCCGAGGACATCGCTTCCCCGCCCGTGCGCCACGAGTGTCTCGTCACGCAGGAGGCTGACCTCGAGCCGGTCGAGGCGGGCCACCCGTTCGTGGAAGTCCGGCACGTCCCGGTTGACCGGCAGACCGACGACGAGCGCGCCGTGGAGCCCGAAGTCGGCGACGGAATCCGCCGGCGTGAGATGCCAGTCCGGGTAGTGGCAGTCGACGATCTCGAATCCGAGCGCGATCCAGTCCGGCTGGCCGCCGCCGGGCGCGTCACCGTCCGCCGCCTCACCGTTGGGCGCGCCACCCTCCGGTGCAATGCCGAAGACGACCTCCACTTCGATCATCGGGGCGCGGAACCTCGCCAGGGAGATCTCGGTCACCGGCCTCGCCAGGCGCAGCGTGCGGGCGTAGATGGGGGCGATGATCGGCTCGTCGAGCCCAAGTTGTGGCCAGATCGCGCGGTTCGTGAACCCGACCTTGCAGCCCAACAGACCGTATCCCTCTTGCTGCAGGCTTCGGTCGAGCGCGGCCCCGACGCGATAGGCCCGGTCGAGACCGAACTGTCCGGTGCGTTGCGTGGGCGGCCGGACTGTTTCGCGCCTGTCGCGGGCGGCAAGCAGGTCCCGGGCGAGATCCGCCTCGAAAGCGTCCCCGGCGGCGGCGCCGTCGGCAAGAGTGTCGGCTTCGGTCATGTACGGCTCCAGGGCTGGTCCGACCGGGGCTTGCGGGTCGCGCGCCGAAACCGGACGATTTCGCTAGTCTGAGCGTGGCCATGGTAACGTCTCGTGAGAGAGAACGAGATGCCTTTCGAGAGCATAGATCCGACCACGGAGGAACGGCTCGCCGCGTTTCCGGCGCTGGATGGGGGCGGCATCGACGCCGCGCTCGAGCGGGCGCGGGACGCGTTCGAGGTGTGGCGGCGGGTGCCGGTGGCCGAGAGGGCCGAACGTCTCCTCTCGCTGGCGGAACTCGTCGATCGGGGCAAAGCGGCCTACGGCCTGCTGATGACGCGCGAGATGGGCAAGCCGCTCGCCAGCGCGGTCGCCGAGGCGGAGAAATGCGCCTGGGTGTGCCGGTACTACGCCGAGCACGGGCCCGCCCACCTGGCCCCGGAGCGCTTCGAGTCCACCGGCACCCATTGCTGGGTCGAGTACCACCCCCTGGGCGCGGTGCTCGGGATCATGCCGTGGAACTTCCCCTTCTGGCAGGCCATGCGCTCCGCCGTGCCGACGGTCCTGGCGGGCAACGCCTTCCTGCTCAAGCACTCGCCCAACGTGCCGCAGTGCGCGGTCGCGCTCGAGGGATTGTTCTCGCGCGCCGGTTTCCCGGAGGGCGTATTCCAGAACGTCTTCGTCGAGGTAGGGGACATCCCGCGCGTACTCGACGATCCGACGGTGCAGGCCGCTTCTCTCACGGGCTCCGTCGCGGCCGGCTCCGCGCTCGCGGCCGAGGCGGGACGCCGCATCAAGACGACCGTGCTCGAACTCGGCGGCAGCGACCCCTTCATCGTCATGGAGAGCGCGGACCTCGAACGGGCCGTCGCGACCGCCGTCGACGCGCGCATGTGGAACAACGGCCAGTCGTGCATCGCCGCGAAGCGGATGCTCGTCCAGAGTTCGATCGCAGACGCGTTCACCGAGCGGCTCGTCGAACGCGTGTCGGCGCTCCGCGTCGGAGACCCGAAGGAGTCCGAGGTCGAAATCGGACCGCTGGCCCGCCGCGACCTGAGGGACCACGTCGCGGAGCAGGTGGAGGCCACCGTGGCCGCCGGCGCCCGGGTGGCCGCGGGCGGGCGCGTACCCGACCGCCGCGGATGGTTCTACGAGCCGACCGTACTCACCGACGTCCCGGACGGCTCCCCGGCCACGGATGACGAGATCTTCGGCCCGGTCGCCAGCATCTTCCCGGTCGCCGACATGGACGAGGCCATCGAGCGGGCGAACGCGACGGAGTTCGGCCTCTGCTCCGCCATCTGGACGAACGATCCCGAGGAACGGGCCCGGGCCGTCCGCGACCTGGAGGCCGGCGGCGTCTTCATCAACGGGATGTCCGCCTCGGATCCCCGCGTCCCCTTCGGCGGCGTCAAACGCTCGGGCTACGGGCGGGAACTCGGCCCCCACGCGATCCGCGAGTTCGTGAACGTGAAGACCGTGTGGGTCGGCGACTGACGCGCTAGCCTCGACCTCGCGCGGCGGAACCCGATCGCCGGGGCGAGGAGACGAGACCGTCGTTCAGCAGTTGCTGGAAGTGACTCGTGACGGTCTCCTCGACGGGACGGAAGGTGATGCCGAGACGGGTCCTGGCGCGGGCGTTCTCGAACCTCAGGGGATACCCCACGTTGCGCTTCGCCACGGCGCGGGGGATCCCCCCCAGGGGCGCGTATCCGATGGCCATCGGATTGGGCACTGTGCGCCGGGGCAGAGGGAAGCTGTCGCCGAAGCAATCCCGCAAGGTCGCGGCGATTTCGATCAGGCTGCGCGTTTCGCTGACCAGGATGTGACGTCCCTCCGCCTCCGGGATGAGGCCCGCCTGCAGGTGACCCTCCGCGACATCTCGGACATCGACGATGGCGAACTCCAGTTCGGGCGCGCCGACGCGATGGGCGCCGCTTCCCAGATCGCGCATGATCAGGACCCCCTCGGCGTTCGTGTTTCGGCTGAGGCCGGGTCCGAGAACCAGCCCGGGATTGACGACCACCAGGTCCCACCGGGCCTGTTCCTCCGCCATTTGCCAGGCCAGCCGCTCGGACAGGGTCTTGGAGTAGGAATAGGGCTGGTGGCCTTCGTGGCTGGTGGTGTTCCAGTGGCTCTCGTCGAACCGGTCCGCCTCGATCTGCTCCAGGTCGGCCGCATCTCCATAGATCGCCACGATGCTGGAAGTCAGCACCACGCGCTGGACCGCGTCTGTCCGGTCGGCGGCCTCCAGTACGTGGCGCGTGCCGCGTGTCGCGGGTTCGATGAGATCGCGCGCCGGATCGTCGACGTCGCGCACGATGAGCGGGGAGGCTGTGTGGAAGACGAGCGGGCAGCCCGCCATCGCCCCGTCGAACCCTTCGGGATCCAGGAGGTCGGCGCGGAACAGGGACAGCGTTCCGGGAAGGTCCCGGGCCATCGCTCGCAGGTGACCGGTTTTTGCGGGATCCCGGGGATCGCGCACGGTCCCGTGGACGTCGAAGCCCTGTTCCAGAAGCCGCTTCACAAGCCACGATGCGACGTAGCCGTTCGCACCCGTGACGAGCACCGGCCCGTGCGGTGGCCACCGGCGGCGGGGTGTCACAAAAGCGAAGCCCGGCGGCCGCTGCCCGACAGGAAATCGCGATAGCTCGCGAACGCCTCGTCGATCATTTCGCGCGTCAAGCCGTGGTCCGCGAGATCGTACTTGTGCCGCTTCTCTACGCGCCGTTGCTCCCGCTGCTTCCAGAACCAGGCTTTCATCGCCTCAATCGACTCGGACTCCATCGACCAACCGAACCGACGATAGATGCCGACCACAACTGCAATGGGGTCGCGGACCAGATCGTAGAAGCTCACATCGTGCCAGCGGTGCTCCAGTTCGGGGTGCGACCGCCGAAACTCAACCGCGCGGTCAAGCATGCGACTCATCGCTCTCAGTTGTTCGGTACCGAGCTCCTTGCGGGGGCGCGGCTCGCTGATTTCCGACCGGAAGCGCTCCACCAGACTGCACCAGGACCCCATGAATTCGACGGGTTCGCGATGCGTCTGAATGAACAGGGCGTCGGGATATGCCTCAAGCAGGGCGCCCAGTTCCATTAGATGGGTCGGCATCTTGAAGATCCATTGGCCCTGGCTGCCCGGGTGACAGGCCCTGCGCTGATAGTTGTAGTGCTGCAT
>JAPPBA010000143.1 GCA_026705295.1 Candidatus Palauibacter australiensis | reverse complement strand
TCGGCCTCGCGCGTCGTGCCGGAGGCCGCCGATGGATCCCGGTGGTAGGTCTCGATGCGGCGGGAAAGGACGTCAACGTAGTTCACACCGTCCCGGAACACTGTGAGGCTCTCGATCGCGCCGCCGCGTTCGGGGCTGATCACGATGGAACTCCGGGCCGAGTGGATCCAGATCTCGTCATGGCCGTCCAGGTCGAAGTCGAGAATCTCGAACGCGATGCGTTCTTCCTCGCGGAGCTGCCGTTCGGCCGCGGCGAGTTCGCGCCAGATCGCCCGGCGCAGGTGTGGAAGGTAGACCCCGCCGAACACCCCGTGCCAATACGCGTCGTTGCACTGCGCCCGCCCGATGGCGCGCCGCGCCTCCCTCGGATCGCCGCGCTCTCGACACAGACGAGAGAGCCGCAGTGCCGCCTTGTGCATGCGGTTCGACTCCGGGTAGCGGCGCAGGAAGCCCTTCCAGTGCCCGCCGCGGATCAGCGGGCCGGGATCGGCGTCCATGCGGGCCGTACCCGAAGTCGTCGCGGTGAGCCGGGCGAGGCGCCGCGCGGCGGGGCGGGGGAGCGTCCACTCCTCCATCTCGCGGTACGCGCCCGTCGCGGGGTAGACGAGCCCGCGGCTCGGACCGGAAGTCGCCTCGCGGGTCGTGACCAGCTCCAGTTCGCCCCGCCCGCGCGCCGCGTTCAGCGCCTCGAGGAACGCATCCAGCCAGCCGGCGCCGTACACCCATTCGCGGGTGTCCGGCCACCCTCCGAACTTCTCGCCGTCGTCGCCGAGCACGATCTGACGCTGCCCGGCCCGCCGCCGCCCGGCGATGAAGTGCTCGATCTCCTCCACGGGCCGAAACGGGATCAGGTACCGGAGCCGCTCGTCGATCGGAAGGAGGCGGAGCCGCTCCCCGCCGCTCTCCGTCGTGAAGACGCCGTCCAGTTCCTCGCGTTCGAGTCCGCAGGCGAGGAAGTGACGGTCGTCGAGGAGCGTGTATTCGATGCCCGCCCGCGCCAGGTCGGCGGCGAGATCGGGTTCCCAGACGCGTTCCGTGAGCCAGAGCCCCGGGGCCTCGACCCCGAACCGGCGGCGCAGATCCGCCCGCATCCACTCGACCTGTTCCACGCGGTCCGCCGTGGAGAGCGCCGCGAGGATGGGCTCGTAGCGTCCGGAGGCGAGGAGCTCGATGTGGCCTTCCGCCGCCCGCTCCCCGAGGTCATCGAGGAAGTCGGGGGCGTGGCGCTCGACCCAGTCGAGGAGGGGACCGGAGAGGTGAAGCGAGATGGGGTAGGCGCCGTGCCGGTGGATCGCGTTGAGCAGAGGCCGGTACACGCCGGTCAGGTGATCCTCGAACACATGGTCGAAGTTCCCCACGGGCTGGTGGAGGTGAATCGCGAACGCGAAGCGGAGCGGGCCTCGGCTCACGCGTCCCCCGGGGCGGGGGCGCCGGCGCGCAACCTGAACGCACGCTCGTACACGGCCGCGGCGTTCGCGAGGTCGGCGTCGTTGGCCGGGGCCTTCGCGAGGTCTGAGACGAAGGCGGTCTCCAGAGCCTCCGCACGCTCCGGCGCGAGCCCACGCAGGCGGTCGAGAGCGTGCGCGGCATAGCCGAGCACCTGCTTCACCTCGAGGCCCGCGACATCGTCGAAGAACCAGGCGCAGGATGTGAACATCGCCGCCCGGTCGCGGGCGACCTCGAGCAGCGCCAGCGCTTCGTCCGGGCGTTCTCCGCCGCCGGTTCCCGTGCCGGCGGCTCGCGCGGCGAAGTCCTCCAGCCCCGGCGGCGCGCCCAGAACCTCGCCAAGCGCCTCCATGGCCCGATCCGGGTCCGGCAACCGGCCCGGCGCCAACTCCGCGTACGCCTCATCGAGTCCGACCGCGAGCGACTGAAGCGCCCCGCGGAGCGGCCCCCGCCAGCGCTGTTGCGAGTCGTGGTGAGGCGCCATCCGGCATCCGCACTCGGAGCGCCATCGTTCCACGCCGTGCGCGCAGCTCCAGGAGGTGGGCTCTTCCAGGGTCACGAGCGGCACCTCACCCGCGGCGGCGAGCGCCGAGGCGAAGTTCCCGATCTTCACTTCTCCGCTTTCGCGGGCGCGACGGATCACTCGCATGAGCGTGCGGTCGGCGCCCCCGTGGTGGTGCCCGAAGGTCTCGCCATCCGTCGCCAGCGCGACGAAGGGAATCTCGCGGCCCGAAGCCGACCGCAGCGCGTCGAACCACGCGTCGCGACCGTCGAGCAGGGCCCCGAACGCCACGCCGTGCGAAAGTCCGCCGTCGTAGATGAAGACCGCGATCTCGCGGCCCCCCGTGAGGCGGGCCCGCCCCACGCCTCCGGCCGGCACCTGTGCGACCTGGTGCGGCGCCAGGATCGTGAAGGCCACGCCCGCCGCCGCCAGCACGTCGAGCGTCTCCGTGTCGACGGCCGTCTCGGGGAGCCACATGCCCTCGGCCCTCCGGCCGAAGCGCCGCTCGAAGTCCCGCAGCCCCCAGCGCACCTCCGTCTCCTTCTCGCGGCGGGAGGCGAGTGGGAGGATGATGTGGTGATAGGGCTGCGCGATCGCGTTGCCGTGCCCCAGCCGCGCGCGGCTCGCCCGGTCCCCGCGGACGAAGCCGTCGTGAACGTCCGGGCGCTCCCCCTCGAGCCAGCGGGCGAGCGTCGGGCCGAGGTCGAAGCTCAGCCAGTCGAACGCCCGCGCCCGCGCCAGCGGTTCGTAACATTCCGCGGCGATCCGTTCGTTCCAGTTCTCGAACGGGGCCGCGCCCGGCTCGTGGCGGATCCGGCCCGTCCACGGGTCCTCCCGCGGCGGCTGGTAGAAGTGGCCGTGAAGGACAACCGTGGCGCGATCCACGGCCGAAGGCGGATTCAGTCGCCCGGGGCGTGCGCGGCGAGCGCCCGCCGGTACACGTCCAGATAGCGGCCGGCGCTGCTCGCCCAGCCGAAGTCGCGGGTCATCGCCTGCACGGCATGCTCGTTCCATGCCTCCCGGCTCCCCGCATACAGCGCGGCGGCCCGCCCGAGCGCGATCTCCAGATCTTCCGGCGTGTAGCCGTCGAACAGGAAGCCCGTGACCTGGTCCTCGATGGTGTCGGCCAGCCCCCCGACGCGCCGGGCGACCGGGAGCACGCCGTAGAGCTGCGCCCGCATCTGCGTGAGACCGCACGGTTCGTAGAGCGACGGCATCAGGAGGAGGTCGATGCCCGCCAGGAGCCGGTGCTCCTTGGCTTCGGCGAACTCGGTGTCCACGGCGATCCGGTCCGGGTACCGCCCGGCCAACTCGCGCAGCGCTGTTTCGTACCGCTCCTCACCCTGGCCGAGAAAGATGAACTGCCCTTCGGCCCGCTCCAGCGGCCCGCCGTCGATGAGGAGGTCGAGCCCCTTCTGCGCGACGAGCCGCGCCGTCATGCCGTACAGCGGTACGCCCGGCGCCTCGGTCAGCGAGTACTCCCGCTGCAGCGCCCGCTTGCACACGGCCTTCCCGGCCAGGTCTTCGCTCGAGAACGTGGCGGCGATCTCCGGGTCCGTCCCGGGATCCCATACCTCCAGGTCGACGCCGTTCAGAATCCCGAGAAAGCGGTCGCCCATCTCGATGAACGAGCCGTGGAGACCGAACCCGCCGTCGGCCGTGCGAAGCTCGTGCGCGTGCGTGGGACTCACGGTCGTCGCGTAGTCCGCGAACACGAGGCCGCCCTTGAGCAGGTTCAGGTGGCCGTAGAACTCCATGAGCCGCCAGTGGAACAGCTCGCGCGGCAGCCCGATCTCCTCCAGCACCTCGGGCCCCTGAAGTCCCTGGTAGCCCGCGTTGTGGATCGAGAGGACGGCCGCCATGCGGTCGTGCGCCTCGCGCCCGGCGAACCGCGTGCGCAGGAAGACGGGGGCGAGGGCCGCATGCCAGTCGTGCGCGTGGACGACGACGGGCACGTTGGCGAGTTCCGGCAGAATCCGGAGCGCCGCGAGGTTGTAGAGCGCGAAGCGCAGCGGGTTGTCCGCGTAGTCCGCCCCGCCTTCGCCGTAGATCCCCTCCCGGTCGAAGCACCCGGGGTGGTCGACGAAGAGCACGCGCGGGTTCCGGCGCGGGCCGGGGTGCTGGAGAATCCGGACTTCCTCCACCCGGCGCCCCACGCGCACGCGGAAGCTGTCCGCAATCGGCTCAAGGTCGGGGAAGGCCTCGCGCACCGACCGGTAGAGCGGCATGAAGACCGTGACGGGAGTTCCCTGGGCGGCCTGGAAGGTCGCGATGCCGCGCACCGCCTCCGCGAGGCCGCCCGTGCGGGCGTACGGCCAGTACTCGGCGACGAGATGCACGACGGCGAGTTCCTCCGGCGGCTTGACCCCCGCCCGCGGTCGTGTCGGCGCTGGCTTGGCGATTGCAGGCATGCGGCTCATACTTCGTCGCGAAGTGGCGTATGTGTGGCTGCAAGGGACGGCGCCCGGTCCGGACGGACGCGCCGCGATGAGGTGGCAGATCGAACACGAAAAAACTAGCGGCCCCCCCGGACCTCTCCAAACCCCGGCGCGCGATCCTTCGTTCCCTCTGAAGGCTCCCGACTTCGAGGCGTTCCACGCGGGACGGGAGTCCGCGCTCCACGACCTCCTCGGCGCGCACCCGTGCGAGCGCGGCGGGGAGGCGGGGACGCGGTTCGCCGTGTGGGCCCCGCGCGCCCGGAGCGTCAGCGTCGTGGGCTCGTTCAACGCGTGGGACGGAACGGCCCATCCCATGTCCGCGGTGGGCGATGCCGGCGTGTGGGAACGCTTCCTCCCCGGCGTCGGGCCGGGAGACCTGTACAAATTCCAGGTGCGTTCCGGGACCGACGGGGACGGGGAACCGGACGGGCTCTCCGTCGCGGTCGACAAGGCGGATCCGCTCGGGCGCGCCGCCGAAGTCCGGCCGGGCACCGCATCGCGCGTCGCCTCGACCGCCCCGTACGAATGGACGGATGCCGAGTGGCGCGAGACTCGCCCGGACCGCGCGGCCCCCGACAATCCCATGTCCATCTACGAGGTCCACCCCGGCTCCTGGCGTCGGCACGCGGACGGCTCGTGGCTCGGGTATCGCGCGCTCGCCCGGGAGCTGCTGCCCTATGCCGCCGATCTGGGCTTCACCCACATCGAACTCCTCCCCGTCATGGAACACCCCTATGACGGGAGCTGGGGCTACCAGACGGTCGGGTACTTCGCCCCCACCTCCCGCTACGGGCCTCCGGAGGATTTCGCGCATTTCGTGGATGAGGCGCACCGCCTTGGGCTGGGCGTCGTGCTCGACTGGGTGCCGGGCCACTTCGGCCCCGACCTCCACGGCCTGAGGACGTTCGACGGAGCGCCCCTCTACGAGATGGGGGAGGAGTCGCGGGCCGTTCATCCGGACTGGGGCACCCTCGCCTTCGACTTCAGTCGGCCGGAGGTCGTCTCCTTCCTCCTTTCGAGCGCGCGCCACTGGATCGAGCGATACCACGTGGACGGTCTGCGCGTCGATGCGGTGGCATCGATGCTCCACCTCGACTATTCCCGGGAAGAGGGAGAGTGGGAGCCGAACGAACTCGGGGGCCGCGAGAACCTCGGTGCGATCGCCTTCCTCAAGGCGCTCTCGGAGATGGTCCATGACCGCTTCCCCGGCGTCCTCCTCTTCGCGGAGGAGAGCAGCGCGTGGCCCGGCGTGACGGCGCCCGTGGACGAGGGCGGGCTCGGGTTCGACTTCAAGTGGAACATGGGATGGATGAACGACACGCTCCGCGTGCTGGCGGCTTCGCCGGAGCGGCGGCCGCGCCTGCACCGGCGCCTGACGTTCTCGCTTCACTACGCGCATACGGAACGGCATCTCCTTCCCCTGTCGCACGATGAAGTCGTTCACCTAAAGCGTTCTCTCTTGGAGAAGATGCCGGGGACGGACGAGGAGAAGTTCGCCGGCCTCCGCCTCCTCCTCGGCTACATGTGGACGCACCCCGGGGCCAAACTCCTGTTCATGGGAGGGGAGATCGGAGAGCGGCGGGAATGGCACGAGGACGGCGCGCTCGACTGGAGTCTGCCGGATGCGTCGGCGAACCCGGCGCACGGGATGCACCGCGGGCTCCGGCGCTGGGTGCGCGCGCTGAACCGTCTCTACGCGAGCGAGCCCGCGCTGCACGCGCTCGACCACGCGCCGGAAGGCTTCGAGTGGCTGGACGTGCACGACGCGAAGCGCAGCGTGCTGAGCTACCTGCGGTGGCGGCCGGAGTGGGAGGCGGCCGTCGTCGTCGTGGCGAACTTCTCCGCCACCGCGTGGCCCAGGTATCGGGTCGCCCTTCCCGAAGCCGGGCCGTACCGCGTCCTCCTCGACAGCGGCGACCCGGAGTTCGGGGGGAGCGGGCGCACGGCCCCTCGGATCCGCGCGGAGGAGGTCCCCCGCCACGCGCGTCCCGCCTCGCTCGCCGTCGATCTCCCGCCGCTGGCTTTCGTCGTGCTCCAGCGCGCGGAGGAACCGTGACGCCTCGGATCGGGCGGGATCAAGCCGCGTAGAGTTGCAGACGCGTCGCGAACTCGCCGGCGATCGCCTCCAGCGCCTCCAGGTCCGGGTGGCGGAGGAAGATCATCCCGTCGGAGACGAGCGTCGCCTGCCAGTTCCGCCGGGGTGATCCGACCGGGAGCAGATCCAGGCTGCACACCCGCTCGCCGTACTCCTGGAGCAGCGGGCCGAGCCCCTCGATGCGCTGGATCCGGCCTTGTCCACGCGCCCGCTTGACGATCCAGCAGGCGTTGTACTTCCGTTCCACCGGCTGCGACCACGTCGCGTGCACGACGCCTTCGGCCCACCCGCGGTAGGTGTCGATGTCGCTCGCGAAGTTGATGAGGTCGACCGTCCGCACGCCGGGGGGACGCGCGGCGATCTCGCCGAACACGGCCTCCCCGTCCGCGGTCCGGTACCACTCCATGTGCGTGTAGCCGGTCTCGAATCCGAGCGCGGCGAGCACGGCGAACCCCATCTCGCGTCCGGCGGCGACATCATCCGCCTCCACGTCGCGCAGCGCGTACGTGATGGGGCTGAGCCACTCGTGCGTCTTCGACTCGAGGGCGCGGGGCCAGTAGCGGCAGATGTTGTAGTGCGCCACGGCGCCTCCGACCGTGACCGTGTCGAAGGTCATGTCCTCGCCCTCGATGAACTCCTCGACCGTGACCTGGGGGACGTGCCGCAGGGCGGGAAGGACCCGCTCCAGATCCCGCGCCGAATCGACCCGGTGGGTATCGGCCGAGCCGGCGCCGGCGACGGGCTTCACGATGAGGGGGAAGCCGACGCCCTCCGCGACCTCGCGGCACTCGGCGTTGCTCGTGGCCCTCCCGTGGCGGGGCGTCCGGATCCCGGCGGCGTCGAGCACGTCCTTCATCACTTCCTTGTCGCGGAAGGGGAGCGTCTGCTCGACGGTCGGCCCCGGCAGTTCCAGCATCTCGCGCAGCCGCGCGGCGAGGATCATGAAGGGCTCCCACAGGCACTCCACGCGATCGATCCGGGTTCGCGCGGCGAACTCGGCAACCTGCCGCATCACGTCCGCCTCATCGGCCAGCGATCTCACCTGCAGGTGGTCGGACACGCTCGCCCGGGCGATCTCGGGCAGCGCCGCCCCGGGCTGATCGCCCAGGCCGATGACGTTCGCTCCTACCTCCGCGAGCCCGCGCGTGAACCAGGTCATCTCGGCCGGGTAGCCCGGCGAAATCATCAATACGTTCATGGTCCGTTGTGTTGTTCCGTTACGTGTGAGCTGTTTCGTCACGTGGCGAGTTCCACCCGCACGCGGGTGATGATCCGCTCCAGCGCCTCCTCGACGACCTCGGTGCGCGGGTGGCGGACGATGATGTAGCCCTCTCCCTCGTAGGACGCGCTCTGCGGCTGTCCCGCGCGGGGAAGGCGCCATTCGACGCAGAGCGGCCCGAGTTCCTTCGCGATCTCCTCGATCCCGGCCACCCGCCGCACGGAGCCCCGGCCCTGTCCCCGGAGATAGGCCGCGCCGGCCGCGTACGGGCGGGGCGGCGGGTCGAACTCGTCGAAGATCAGGAGGCGGGCCCAGGCCCGGTAAAGGTCGACGTCGTGCGCCTGCGAGATCAGCGTGACGAACTGTGCGCCGGGCGGCCGGGCCCCGACTTCGGAGATCGCCACCGGACCGTCGGGCCGCCGGAACCACTCCATGTGGCTCAGCCCCGTCTCCATCCCGAGCGCATCGAGCGCGGGTCCGGCGACGCGCCGGATCTCGTCGTACCGGGGCGAGTCGACCTCCCGCGGAAGGAGGACGCACCACTGGATCCACGGCTCGCGCAGCACCTCGAGCGGCGAAGGCAGGTAGTGGTTGATCGAATGCCAGACGACGCGTCCGCCGATCGAGACCGCGTCGAAGGAGTGTTCCTCGCCGACGACGAACTCCTCGATGAGCGTCGGCCGCTCGGCGCTCGGCCGCGACATCGCGATCGCCGTGCGCAACTGCGCCGTCGTTTCGACGCGGAATGTGCCGCGGGCGCCGGAGCCGGCCGGCGGCTTCACGATGAGCGGGAAGCCCGTCGCGTCCGCGAAGGCCACCGCCTCGGCCTCGTCCCGGACCAGCGCGTGCCGGGCGCAGGGCAGGCCGTGCGCCCGCAGCACGTCCTTCATGCGGGACTTGTCGCGGAAGTTGCGCGCCGCCCCCGCGCCCATCCCTTCGATTCCGAGGGCGTCTCGCAGTTCGCCGAGCGGTACCTGCAGCTCCTCGAGCGCGCCTAGGAGACGGTCGATGCCGCCGAGTTCGCCGGAGAGCCGGCGCAGCCCGGTGTGGATGCCCTCCGCCGACAGCGCGTCGTCGACCCGGGCGTGCGCCGCGACCCTCCGCCGCAGGGAGGCGGGCATTCGCTCGAGCGGTTCCTGGGTCACGACCCCGAGGCGCACGCCGGCGAGCCCCGCGGCGGCTTCCAGAAAGCGCAGCGTGGCAGGGAGATAGAACGGGGCGACGAAGGCTACGTTGGGCATGGGTTTTCCGGGTTGCAGCGGCGGGCCGGACGGCCGCCGCCGGACGGGCTGGCGTTCGAGCGCAGGGACTGTACTATGTCGGGCCCTCAAAGTGAAGTTTTTCCCCGAGTTGTTGGCGAAGCAATGCACGTCGTATTCGTCGAACCCCTGTTTCCCGGGAACCAGAAGGACTTCGTGCGCGGTCTGCACGAAGTCGGCGCCGAGGTGTCCGCGGTGGGCGAAGCGCCGCTGGAAGCGCTGGGCTCCGATCTGCACCGGTGGCTCACCTGCTACGAGCAGGTCGGCTCGGTGTGCGATGAGGGCGCGCTCGCGCACGCCGTTCACGAGATCCACCGGCGGCGCCCCGTGGACCGCCTCGAGGCCACGGTCGAAGCCCACATCCTCCCGGTCGCACGCGTGCGGGAAGCCGCGGGACTGGCCGGGACCTCCGTGAAGACCGCGCACCTGTGCCGCGACAAGCCGGCGATGAAGGACGCCCTTCGCGATGCGGGGATCGCGACCGCCCAGTCGATGGGCGGAGGCGACGCGGACGAGATCGCGGCGTTCGGCCGGAGGGTCGGTTATCCGCTCATCGTCAAGCCTCGCGCGGGGGCGGGCGCCTCGGGCACGGTTCGCGTCGACGATGAGGCACAGCTCGCGGCACTGCTCCCGCGCCTCGGCGTGGGGCGCGGCGCCGAAGTTGCCGTAGAGGAGTTCGTGGACGGACACGAGGCCTTCTATGACACGCTGACGGTGGGCGGCACGGTCGTCCACGATTTCATGACGCACTACTACCCGAACGTGCTCGAGGCCATGCGGACGCGGGAGGTGTCGCCCCAGTTCATCGCCACGAACCGGATCGACACCGCCTCCGCCTACGCGGAGGTCCGGGAACTCGGACGGCGGGTCATCGACGCGCTCGAGATCGGGACATCCGCCACCCACATGGAATGGTTCTTCGGCGAGAAAGGGCTCAAGTTCTCCGAGATCGGCTGCCGCCCGCCCGGCGTGCGGGCCTGGGACCTGTACGGGGCGGCGAACGAAATGGACGTGTACCGCGAATGGGCGTCCTGCATCGTGCATGGCCGGAAACTGCGAGACGCGTCGCGCCGCTACTCCGCGGGGATCGTGACGCTGCGGCCCGAAAACGATGGGCGGATCGCGGGGTACGAGGGCCTGGAGAAGGTGGAAACCCGCTTCGGGGAGTGGATCATCGATACGCACCTGCCGCCGCCCGGCACGCCCACCCAGCCGGTGGAGGCCGGGTACATGGCCAACGCCTGGCTCCGGCTGCGGCACCCGGACTACGACGAACTGCGCCGCATGCTCGACGCCGTCGGACGCTGGGTGAGAGTGCGCGCCGCATGAGCGCGCTTGTCCTGCTGGGTCCGCGCGGGGGCGGCCTCGCGCTCCGGGACGTGGTGCGGGAACTGGAGGCCGGGGGCGCGCTGTCCCCGGGCGCGCGGATCGCCGCCATCACCGCCGGGTGGCGGGACCGCGAGGCGAACGAGGGGCTCATCGATCCAGGCCTCGCCAACCGCGTCGTCGATCTCGAACTCTATCGGCGCTCCGACCGGATCGCCGAGGCGGACGCGGAACTCGCGCGTGCGCACCGCGAGACACGGGACCGGCTCCGGTCGCTGCGTCGCGCCTACAATCTGCGCCTCCACGGCCTCATCGAGGCGCACCGGCGACTGGCCGAATTGCGGGGGGACGCGTCGGTGCTCCGGGCCGAGCGCGGCGAAGCCCTCGCGGCCATTCGGCGCCTCGACGCCCGGCACCTGGCCCGGGTGCTCGAGATCCGGTCGGAGTTCGAGCACCGCCTGACACCCCCCGAGCGCGACGCGGTGCGATCGCAACGGCGCGAGGTGCACGCGCGGCTCGAGGGCGCGGAGGCGATCGTGCTGGAGGGCGGGCACGTCGGGAACCTGCTGAGCCGCCTGCGCCTGTTCGGGGGAAGGAAGCTCCTGGGCGGACGGGTCGTGATCGGCCGGTCGGCGGGCGCCATGGTGCTGACGGAGCGCGTCGTGCTCTTTCACGATCGGCCGCCGTGGGGCGCGGGCCATCCCGAAGTCTTCGACGCGGGGCTCGGGATCGCCGAAGGGCTTGTCGCGCTGCCGCACGCTTCGGCTCGGCTCGCCCTGGACGATCGCACCCGGGGAGCGCGGCTCGCGGCCCGCTTCTCCCCGGACTCCTGCGTCCTTCTCGACCCGGGTCATCGAATCGACCGCGCCGGAGACGGCTGGACCGGCGGTGACGGTCTCGAACGCCTCGACGCGGCGGGCCGCCGGGTCCCCTTCCGTACGGCGGCGTAGCCCGGCCATGCGGTTCGATCCCCACGCCCGGGTCCAGCGGCAAGACGCGTCCATGCCGCGTTCGTCCGCGATCGCGGCGCTCGAGGAACGGCTCGCGTCCGCTTCCGGCGGGATGGATCCGGTGGGCGCGTTCCTTGACGCGAACGAGTTCCCCCTCGCCGAGCCTCCGCTCTACACCTTCGTGTATCGGGGCCATGCCGACGCCGTACGGCTCCGACACTGGGTGCACGGACTCCAGACCTCGGCGCCCTTCCGCCGCCTGGACGGAACGGATCTCTGGTGCTACACGCTCGAGCTCCCCGACGAGTCCCGGGTGGAATACAAGATCGAGGTGGTCGCCCGCGGCCGCGCGGAGTGGATCGAGGATCCGCTGAACCCCCAGCGCGCCCGCGATCCGTTCGGCGCGAACTCCGTCGTGCAGGCCCGGGGCTACGAGATCCCGGACTGGGCGCGCGAGAGCGAGGACGTGCGGCCCGGCGCGATGGACGAACTCGCGGTCGAGAGCGAGGCGCTCGCGTCCGCGCGGCACGTGACCGTGTACCGTCCGGCGGAGTTCCACGCCAACCGGCGCTACCCGCTGCTCATCGTGCACGACGGCGGGGACTACGTCGAGTACGCCGGCCTGAGACGGGTCCTGGACCGGCTGATCGATCGCTTCGAGATCCCCCGTATGATCGTCGCACTCCTGCACCCGGACGACCGGATTTCGGAATACTCGGCGGATCCGGCGCACGCGCGGTTCGTCGCCGAGGAGCTGCTGCCGCGCCTCGAACGCGACTATCCGCTCCTCCCGGACCTCGGGTCGCGTGGCCTCATGGGCGCGAGCCTGGGCGCCGTCGCCTCCTTCCACGCCGCGCTCGAGTACCCCGATCGCTTCGGCCGCCTGCTGCTCCAGTCGGGCTCCTTCCTGTTCACGGACATCGGCGCCCATGAGAGCGGCCCCGTCTTCGACCGCATCGTCGACATGATGAACGCGTACCGGGCGGCTCCCACCGCCATTGCCGAGAAGGCGTTCGTCTCGGTGGGCGTCTACGAACCGCTGGTCTCGGAGAATCGGGCCCTGATCCCGGTCCTCCGTCGCGGCGGCGCGGACGTGCGCTTCGTCGAGTCGCGCGACGGCCACAACTGGGAGAACTGGCGGGACCGCCTGCGCGAGGGCCTGTCGTGGCTCTTCCCGGGTCCGCTCTGGATGGTCTACGAATGACGGCCGCGGCGGCGTCCGCGCGCGAGGTCACCCGCCGCATCGGCCTCTCGCTCGGGGCGGACCTCTGCTGGCCCGTCGCCTACCGCGCGATCCTCGAACGGCTGAAGCCCCGGATCCCCTCGGACGACGGCACGATCCGGTTCCACGTCGAGGACGTCACGATCGAGCCCTTCGACCTGCAGCAGAAGAGGAAGTACGACGTCGTCATCGACCGCCTCACGCACTGGTACTTCCCGACGCGGGAGTGGATCAAGAAGTCCGTGATCATGGACGGGCTCTACGTGTTCAACAATCCGTGGAGCGTCCAGTCGATGGAGAAGCACTCCACCTACTGCGCGATGATGAGGCTGGGTCTCCCGGTGCCGCGGACGTGGCTCATCCCGCCCAAGTCCTATGACCCGCAGGACGATCTGGCGGTCACCCTGAAGCGCTACGCGCGGCTCTTCGACCTCCCCGCCGTCGCGCACGACCTGGGGTATCCGGTGTTCATGAAGCCCTACGACGGTGGCGGCTGGCGCGGCGTGTCGCGGATCGAGGACGACGAGGCGCTCGGCACCGCCTACGATGAGAGCGGCAAGTTCGTGATGCACCTCCAGCAGGGGGTGGAGCACGACCGTTTCGTCCGCTGCATCGGACTGGGCCCTCAGACGCGCGCCGTCCTTTACGACCCCGGCGCCCCCGCGCACGACCGCTACACCGTCGAGCGAGACCACCTCGAGCCCGCCGACGCCGGCGCGATCCGGGACACGACGCTCACGATCAACGCGTTCTTCGGGTGGGACTTCAACTCGTGCGAGGTGCTCCGCAGCGGCGGCCGGTGGATGCCGATCGACTTCGCGAACCCCTGCCCGGATTCGCAGGTCACGTCGCTCCACTACCACTTCCCGTGGCTCATCAAGGCGAATCTGCGCTGGTCCCTATTCTGCGCGGCGACGCGGCGCAGGATGCGCGTCAACCTCGACTGGCAACCGTTCTTCGATGTCTGCCGTCCGGGGATGTCGACGGGAGAGAAGGTGCGGGCCTGCGCCGCAGTCGCGGAAGCCCGGTTCGAGACCGACCGCTTCGTGGAGTTCTGCGGGACGCATCTGGCGGAACTCGACGAGGTGGCCGACGACTTCTTCGGCAGCGAGGCGGCCCGCGACGCGGTGCGCGCGAAGGTGGCCTCGCTCTACCCCGATCACGAGGTCGAGGAGTTCACCGCGCTCTTCTTCGACCGCATACAGGCGGCCCGCCGGGAAGAACCCCCCGGCGCCGTGCCGATGCTCGCCTCATGAAACTCAACGCCAGCTGGTGGTCGGACCGCCTCGGCCAGGAGGTCAACGTGGCGCGCTGGGGCGAGGTCGGCGTGCCCTTCCTCATGTTCCCGACCGCCGGAGGAGACGCCGAGGAGATCGAGCGCTTCCTCGTCATCGACACGGTCGCGGACTACCTGGCGGACGGCCGGCTCAAGGTCTACTCGTGCGACAGCGTGGCGGGCCGCGTCATGCTCGGACGCGAGGGGACCACGGAACACCGCATGGCGGTCCTCGACCGGTTCCAGGAGTTCGTCTACCGCGAGTTCGTCCCCATGATCCGGGAGGACTGCAACGATCCCGGGATCGAGGTCATCGTCGCGGGATCCTCGATCGGAGCGTTCAACGCGCTCGCCGTGCTGTGCCGGTTCCCCGACGCCTTCTCGCACGCCGTGTGCATGAGCGGCACGTACGACCTCCAGCGCTTCCTGAAGCACGAGACCGGGGCCGAAGCGAGAGCGACGAGCGACTTCTACCGCGCCTCGCCGGTGCACCATCTGCCTCAACTCGCGGGCGAGACGCTCGACCGGTTGCGCGAGCGCTTCGTGCTCCTCGCCTCCGGGCGCGGGCGGGCGGAGGACATCGGCGAATCCTGGCGCGCGGCCTCGCTCCTGGGGCGGAAGGGCGTGCCGAACCGGGTGGACGACTGGGGCGAGGAGTGGCACCACGACTGGCCCACATGGCGCCACATGCTCCTCCGCTACCTCGACGAGCTGCTTCCGGCTCCGTAGCGGTCAGTCGACTTCCTCCGGCGCTTCAGAACCGAATGCGCCCGCCGACGAACACGTTCGATCCGCGGTGCAAACCGGCCGTCAAGCTCGATGTCGAGCCGAAGTTCATATCCTCCCACCCGTCACCCCGGATGACCGACCCAGCAATCCAGCCGACACCCGCACCGATGGCCGCGAAGGTGCCGGCCACAAGTCCAAACGTCTCCGCGCCACTGAACAGCCAGTCGTCCTCATAGAGCTCAGGGTTAACAAGGCCAAGCAGCCCCGCAACAGCCACGCCGGACCCCGCACCGATCAGCGCCCCCTTCGTGCGGGGACGACGCTCAACCTGGCGCTCTATCCGATGAATCGCGTCGAGCGCGATGGATCGTGTCCCGCCTTCATCCTGTAGAACCAGCCCGTCCTGCCGCATCTCGACGAATGAACCGATCACCGTGCTCGACGGAAGCGTTACGCGAATCCGTTCACCCGGCTCCTGCGTCACGGCGAAGGCAGGGCTCAGCGTCACGCAAGCCACCGCGACAACCATCGCAGCCATCAACCTCGCGGCGTGGTGCATTCCTCTACCCGGCTCTTGAACGGCTTGTGTGGAAGAGTGGGATTGGACGGCGCTATGCTGAGCCGAGGAGCCCACCGCAAGCCTTGCGGTCATGCGGACACCGCCCAATCCCCCTCAAGCCAGCGCAACTCCATATGATAGCCGGGCGTATGCGATCTTAGGGCGGCAGGATCGGGCGTTTCGGCGACATTGTGGCGATGGAGATGGCGTCGTGCGTCAGTCGTCCCCGCGCAGCGATGGGACGTAGTAGTCCCGCGCGTAGTCCCGCACCATGCGGCCCGCCGTGAATCGGGCGCCGGCCACCTCGATCGCACGCCGCGCATGGGCGAGCCAGCCCGCCGGAGCGTCATCCCCGGCACCCGCACCGGGTCGATCGTAATAGAGCGGGACGACGTCCTCCTCCAGGAGCCGGAAGAGGTGCTCGGCGTCGTGCTCGTCCACCTCCTCCTCGCTCGCTGTGGCGGGGGCGGGCGGGATGATCCACCCGTTGTCGCCCTCGAACCCCTCCTCCCACCAGCCGTCCGCGGTCGCGAGCTGGGGGACACCGTTGAGGGCGGCCTTCATCCCGCTCGTCCCGCTCGCCTCCAGCGGGACCCGGGGAAGGTTGAGCCACAGGTCGACGCCCTCGACGAGACCGTGCGCCGTATGAAGGCCGTAGTTCTCGATGAAGGCGACCCTGCCCTCGAACTCCGGATCGCGCGTATGCTCGTACACGCGCTGGAGGACGCGCTTGCCGTCGTCGTCCCGCGGGTGCGCCTTCCCGGCGAAGATCAGCTGCACGGGACGGGCGGGGTCGGAGAGCAGCGCGAGGAGGCGGTCGCGGTCGCGGAAGATGAGGTCAGCGCGCTTGTAGGTGGCGAAGCGCCGCGCGAATCCGATCGTGAGCGGTCCGGGGCTCATGAGCGTGCCGGCTCCGGCGAGGTGCGCCGATTCCGGCCAATGGTCCGGCCACCGCCGCCGGGCCTCCTCCCGCATCAGATCGAGAAGCCGGAGCTTCAGCCGGCGCCGCACGCGCCACAGCGCCTCCGCGGGAACGTCGCGCACCGCGCGCCACACGGCTTCGTCGCCCGAACCGTCCCGCCACCCGCCCGGGAGCCATTCGTCGAGGAGGCCGGCGACGTCGTCGCTCATCCAGGTGGCGAGGTGGACCCCGTTCGTCACGTGCCGGATCGGCACTTCTCCGGCCGCCCGGTCCCCCCAGAGGCCGCGCCAGATGTCACGGCTCACGCGACCGTGCCGCGCGGAAACGCCGTTGACTCGCCGCGAAAGCCGGATCGCCGCCGCCGTCATGTGAAACCGGTCCTGCGCATCGTCGTCGGGGTGGAGCCCGAGCCCCAGCAGCTCGTCGCGGTGAGGGATCTCTTCCCAGAACGTCTCGCCGATCCATTCCCGCATCTGTGCGTGGGAGAACACGTCGTGGCCCGCGGAGACGGGTGTATGCGTCGTGAACACCGTCGAGGCACGGATCTGGGACACCGCGTTCGCGAAGGATTGGCCGTCCCGCATCAGCCGGCGCACGCGCTCCACCATCATGAACGCCGCGTGCCCCTCGTTCGCGTGCCACGCCCCGGGCTCGATCCCGAGTGCGGCGAGCACGCGCACGCCTCCCACGCCGAGAATCGCCTCCTGCCGCAGGCGGTGATCCGCGCCGCCCGCGTAGAGCTGGTGAGAGAGGCCCCGATCCGCGGGATCGTTCTCCTCGAGGTCCGTGTCGAGGAGGTACAGGGAGACGCGGCCGACGCGCAGCTTCCAGGCCCCGATATGGATGCGGCGCCCCCCGCCCTGGAGCGAGGCGAGCCACGGTGCGCCATCCGCGCCCTGCAGCCGCTCAAGCGGAGTCAGGTCGGGGTCGAGCGGGTCGTCCGCATCTTCCTGCCAACCGTCCGGCCCCAGCGTCTGGTCAAAGTAGCCGTGCGCGTACATCAGCCCGACGCCGACGAGGGGGACGCCCAGTTCGGAGGCCGCCTTGAGATGGTCCCCGGCGAGCACGCCGAGTCCTCCGGAGTAGATCGGGATGGACTCGTGCAACGCGAATTCGGCGCAGAAGTACGCCACGGGGCCCTCGGCGAACTCCGGGTGGCTCCGGGCGAACCAGGTGGACGCCGCGCCCGTCCCGCCGCCCGATACGCGGTCCAGCGCCTGGCACGCCGCGTCGTACCGGCGCAGGAACGCTCCGTCGGCGGCCAGTTCACGCCAGCGCGTTTCCCCGACCGCCTGCAGCAGCGCCACGGGGTTGTGCCGCGTACGGCGCCAGTGCGGCGGATCGATGACCCGGAAGAGGGCAGGGGCCGCCGGGTTCCACGTCCACGAGAGGTCGTTGGCGAGTTCCCATAGCCGCCCGAGGCTGCCGGGAATCCTGTTGTCCGGACCCACGTCCCTCTTCGTCTCCTTGCTTTCGCGGGGGTTCTGGTCGCTGCCGAAATCCGGGGCGAGGCGGGGCTCCGAGGCACCCGGAGCGCGAACGAAGTTACGGCACCGTGACGCCCGCCACACACCCCGGCGCCGGCTACTTCCGCGACCCGGATCGGCCCCGTCGCGTCGGCCCAACCGTTGCAGCCTCAGCGGCACGGGGCCAAACTCAGCCCTCCTCCAGCACACTCGCCGCTAACGGGGACAACGCATGGACTTCGCCACAATCGTAGACTGGCTCGACCGCAACGTCGCGCAGTTCGGGATCACGATCGGAGGAGAGCGCCTGACGCTTCAGGTCCTGCTCCTCCTCGGCATCGGGACCTACCTCACCCTCCGGCTCGGCCTGCCGCAGATCCGCAAGTTCGCGCACGGCGTCGCGGTGGCCACGGGCCGATACGACGCCCCGAACGATCCGGGCGACGTGTCGCATTTCCAGGCGCTCACCACCGCGCTGAGCGCCACGGTCGGCATCGGGAACATCGCCGGCGCCGCGATCGCCATCCACCTCGGGGGGCCGGGGGCGCTCTTCTGGATGTGGATGACCGCCTTCCTCGGCATGGCGACGAAGTACAGCGAAGTCACGCTGGCGCAGAAGTACCGCGAGGTCGACGAGACGTCGGCGAAATACAGCGGGACGGTGTCGGGCGGACCCATGTACTACATCGAGAAAGGGCTGGGGCCGCGCTGGAAGCCCGTGGCCGCCTTTTTCGCGGTCATGCTGGGGCTGACGGCGTTCATGACGGGGAACGCCAACCAGGCCAACACGGTCGCGGATGCGATGCTGGCCGAGTTCGGGATCGCCAAGTGGATCACCGGCCTCACGACCTCGACGATCGTCGCGCTCGTGATCCTGGGCGGCATCAAGCGCATCGGCCGCGTGACCAGCATCCTGGCTCCGTTCATGGCGATCGTCTACGTGACCGCCGCCATGATCATCATCATCCTCAACCTCGGCCAGGTGCCCGAGACGTTCGCGATCATCTTCCGCGAGGCCTTCAATCCGACCGCCGGCGTGGCGGGCACCGGCGTCGGCGCCTTCCTCGTCACGCTCATGTGGGGGGTGCGGCGCGGGCTGTTCTCGAACGAGGCCGGGCAGGGCTCAGCCCCGATCGCGCACGCGGCGGCGAGGACGGACGAGCCGGTCTCAGAGGGCGTCGTCGCGCTGCTCGAGCCGTTCATCGACACGATCGTCATCGTCACGATGACCGCACTCGTCGTGATCATGACCGGCGCCTGGAACTCGCAGGTCCCGACCGCGATCCAGCTTGAAGGCGGGGACATCAGCTACGTGGTGCTCGACGAGGGCGGAAGCTCGGTGCCGACGGATCCCACGGGGACGATCCGCTATACGCTGGGGCGGCCCGGCGTCACGAGCGAACCGCACCTCGCGTGGCACGAGGTCTCCGTGCCGCAGCTGTTCGAGGACGAGGCGCAGACGCAGCCGTTCAGCGGGGCCGTCGACCCGGCGCGAGGGGTAGCGATCACCGACGACGGGCGGGAACTGGCCGTCGTCTACGGGCAGGCCTACGAGACGGGCGCGCCGCTCACGCAGATGGGATTCCAGCGCGGCCTGTCGCCGCTCGGCGACTGGGGCCACTACATCGTGATCTTCTCGGTCTTCCTGTTCGCGATCTCGACGGCGATCTCGTGGAGTTACTACGGCGACCGCTGCGCGAACTACCTGTTCGGGCCGAACGCGATCATTCCGTACAAGCTCATCTTCGTCGCGATGCACTTCGTCGGGGCGGTGCTGCCGCTCGCCGTGGTGTGGTCTCTGGGGGACATCTTCCTGGCCATCGTCATCATCCCGAACCTGATCGCGCTGATCTTCCTCGCGCCTCAGATCAAGGAGATGACGGAGTCCTACTTCACCCGCAGCCCGTGGGAGAGGCACCGCAAGCACTAGCCCGCCAGGCTGGCGGCTCCGGTCAGCGCTCCGCCGCCAGCCTTCCGGCCTCGCCGTCCGCGTGCGGCGGGGCCTTGCTGCCCAGGCCCTGCAGCGCGCCGCCGTCGGCCCGGAGGCGCCGTACGCCCTCCACGTACTCGGAGAAGCTGATCCTGCCGGAGACGTAGCGCCGTTGGAGCCGCGAGAAGAGCCGGCTCTCGGCTCTCGTCGCGGCCTCGGCAGGCGGGGCGAGAGGCGACGCGGCCCCTTCGAGCCGTGAGCGCCGGGTCCGGAACGCGGGCGGCCTCCGGTTCCGGACGCCGCCTGCCATGTCGTGCGCAAGGCTCTTCACATCGGCCGCGCACTGTCGCAGAAGCCCGGGCCAGGATCTCAACAGGGCGGCCACCGCGCGGCTCACCGCGCGACCCAGGCCGACGAGGATGCGGTGGAAGTCCCCCCGACTCCAGTCGCCGGCGCGCACACGCCGACGGTAGATTACGGCCGCGATGCCTCCCAGGAAGACGATCTCGAACATCGCTCAACCCTCCCGCGAGGCGGCGGCCCCGGGCTCCGGCCACGCGCTCTCGATCTCGCGCGCCGCGCGGTCCAGGATCGACTTCACCCTTGCGAGCGTCTCCGGATCGCCCTGTCCGCCCGTCGCGCGCTCGAAACTCACCTGGGCGAGGTGGATGAAGGAGCGGGTCACGTCGCGCATCGCGGACCCGGCGAAGCGCTCGCCCATGTTGACGAAGCGGCCGAAAATGTCGCGGGTGCGGGAGCGGTGCTCCTCGAGAAAGTCGCGGCCCGCCGACGTCAGCCGGTAGACGCGCTTCCCGTCCTCCTGCGTCGACGACACGTACCCCTGGTCCTCGAGCAGCTGCAGGGTGGGGTATACGGAGCCCGGACTCGGCGTGTAGAGGCCGCCGGACTCCTCCTCCAGCCGCCGCATCAGCTCGTAGCCGTGCATGGGTTCGTCCGAGAGGAGGCGGAGGAGGACGAACTTCAACTCCCCCTTCCGAACCACGCGCCGGTTGCCCCCGAATCCCCCTCCGAAACGAAAAACGCCGGGGCCGCTACAGTTGGCCCAGGCGCCGAATCCATCCTTGCTCGTGAACATCTATGCCCCTCCTGCTTCCGACCGGTCTCGATATATCAAAATAGTATCCGATATATCGGAACGATGCAAGGCGGAGGCTCGGGGGGAAGGGCCGGAAACGGCGTCAGCTTGCGGCCGGAGGGGGCTCCCACAGCTCGACCCGGGCCCCGAGCGGATCGAGGATCCAGGCGAACTTCCCGTATTCGTACGCTTCGCGGTTGGGGTCGACCCAGACACCCCTCGTCTCCAGCGACTCGACGAGTTCGTCGAGGTTCCTGACCCGCAGGTTGAGCATGAAGGGGTGGGGACTGCTCTCGCCCCTCGAATCGAAGTAGGTCGTATCCGCCGGGAAGACCTCCCACACCGTGAGGGTCTCCGTCTCGTCCACCGAGCGGGCCGGAAAGGTCACGTAACCGTCCGCGCCCGGCCGGATCCCGACCTTCTTGTACCACGCCTTGCTGGCGCCCGGGTCGGGGGATCGGAAGAAGACGCCCCCAATGCCCTCGACGGCTCCGTGGTCGGTCGGAGGCCCGGTGGAGGGGGTCAACTGCGCGAATTCCGCCTTCCACCCATCGGGGTCCAGGACCCAGTCACATCCCCCGAGCGGATCGGCCTGCGGGTCGCGGTCGCGCAGGAGGTAGCGGACGACGAAGGGCTGCCGGCCGGGATCGAAGCGGGGCGAGGCCTCATCGAGAAAATCGAGTTCGCTGACGGCGACGTTGCCGGTGTCGGGGTGTGTCCAGGGGAATCGGGCGCCGCCATCCTCGGAGAAGCGGAGGTCGAGGTGGCGGCGGTACCAGCCGCGGACCCGGCCGGGCTCCGGGCAGGCGACGTAGAGCCCGCCGATTCCGGCGACGTTCACTCGCCGGCGCGGTGGAAGTGGTGTACGCTCCCCTGGGATTTCCCGAACACGACGACATCGGCCAGATTGACTTGGGGTGGAGCGTTCACGACGTACGACACGACGTCGGCGACATCCGCGCCGGTGAGGGGCTCCACCCCCTCGTACACGGCTCGCGCGCGGTCCTCGTCGCCCTTGAAACGCACGAGTGAGAACTCCGTTTCCACGAGACCCGGATGGACGCCCGACACGCGGACGCCGGTGCCGAGGACATCGAGGTTCGTCCCCTCGGTGATCGCCTGCACGGCGTACTTCGTGGCGGCGTAGACGCTCCCTCCGGGATAGACCTGCCGGCCGGTGATGCTCCCGATGTTGACGACCTGCCCCGAGTCGCGCTCGACCATCGCGTGAAGGAAGGCGCGCGTCACGTAGAGGAGCCCCTTCACGTTCGTGTCGATCATCCGGTCCCAGTCTGCCACATCAGCGTTGTGGACGAGCGCCATGCCCGAGGCGAGACCGGCGTTGTTGACGAGGATGTCGGGGGCGCCGCGTGCGGCGATGAGCCGCTCTGCCTCGCCACGGACCGCCTCCGGGTCACGGATGTCGACGACGCCGGTGTCCACGGTGACCCGGCTCCGCGCCGCGATCTCTTCCGCGAGGCGAGCCAGCCGCTCCTCCCGGCGCGCCCACAAGACGAGGTTCGCGCCGTCATCGGCCAGGCGGCGGGCGATGGCCTCGCCGATCCCCGAACTGGCTCCCGTAACGAGCGCAAGTCGTCCCGCGATGCGGGGGGTCACGGCTTCGCGCCTCCCGTGGCCGGCGCCCGTCGCAGGTGCGCGTCCATGAATTCGGCCGACCGCTCGAAGGCGGTGACCCAATTCCGGTGCAGGAGGAAGCCGTGGACCTCGTCGGGGAAGACGAGTTGCTCGACCTCGACGCCCCGCTTCCGAAGCGACTCGATGAGATCCACGGATTCCGAGAACGGCACGTTGCGGTCGTCGTCGCCGTGGATCAGCAACACCGGCGAACGCCAGCCGTCGATCCACGCCATCGGCGAGGACTCGAAGGCGAGCCGGGCGAAGGCCTCGCGCGTCTCCGGCTGGTAGGACGGCACGAAGTTCCGGATGACCATGTTCCAGTCGTGGACGCCGTGAACGTCGACGCCCGCGGCGAAGAGATCCGAATTCCGCGCGAGGCCGAGCGCCGTGAGGTAGCCGCCGTAGGAGCCACCCCACAGTCCGATCCGGGTGGCGTCCACGTCATCCCGTTCCGCGAGGAAGCGGGCCGCCGCGACGACGTCACGGTACTCGCTGGCGCCGCGGGCCCCGTAGTTTAGCGCCTCCCTGAACTCCAGCCCGTAGCCCGTTCCGCTGCGATAGTTCACGGAGAGGACGACATAGCCGCGGCTCGCCAGGTACTGGTTGAAGGCGTACGCGTTGTGGTAGTACCGCATGTAGTGCCAGCCGAGGAGCATCTGCCGTCGGGATCCGCCGTGGAAGAAGACCGCCGCCGGGTGGCGTCCCCCCTCCACGGAGAGGGGCGGAAGGAAGAGTTGCCCGTGGATCAGGACCCCATCCTCGGACTCGAACGTCACCTGCTGCGGCTCCACGAGGCTTTCGAACGGGAAGGCGTCGGGCATGAATCCGTCGACCAACGGACGCCGCTCTCCCCCCGCGTCCACCTCGGCATGGGCCGGCGTACGACCGTCGGCGGCCAGGTATGCGAGCACCCCGTCGGGAGTGACCGCGGGGTTCCACTCGATACCGTTTCCCGACGTCAGCGCCTCGGGCTCACCCTCGCCGGCGACCCGCCAGATGTGCCGGCGATCGATATCGCCCGCGTTCGAGGCGTAATAGACGGACTCTCCATCCGGCGACGGGAGCACGGACTCGACCTCGAACGCGCCCGGCGTGAGGTGCGTTGCGGGACCTCCCGCGACGGCAACCGAGTACAGGTGATGCCAGCCCTCGCGTTCCCATGGGAATACGAGCCGGTCCGACGCGAGCCAGATCAGGGACGGCCCGGTCATGCCTTGGAAGGCGCTCCCGCGGCCGGGAGGAGCCCGCCACACATCGCGAGCCTGCCCCGTGGCGGGATCCACCGCCCGGATCGACCACGGCAGGGCGCTGCGGAGCGGCGTGAAGGGCAGTTGTGCGCCCTCGTTCGGGACGCGGATGAACGCGATGGCCGTCCCGTCCGGCGACCACGTGGGGCTGCCGTCGCGGTCCAGGCTCGGATCGAGATAGCGGACCTCCCCCTCGTCCAGCGAGAAGACGCCGACGAACGCGTGATCTCCACGGTTGCTGACGAAGGCGAGCCGGTCCCCGTCCGGCGACCACGCCAGCGACCCCGCGCTCCCGCGGATGCGCAGCAGGGGACCGGGGGGCGCCGAGCCATCGAGCGTGAGCGTGAAGATCTGTCCGCGGTTGAGAAAGGCGATCGTGCGTCCGTCCGGCGCGATGGTGGGGGCACTCCCCTCGGCGAGAGGCCGCGATGCCCCGTCGAGCCCGGCGACCCACACCATCTGTGTCGCCGGCTCGGGTTCGGAACGCGGGTTCGGGATCTCGCCCGACCGGTTCGGCCCGCCTCCGCGCACGAAGAGGATCTGGCGCCCATCGGGTGTGAAGCGCAACTGGGACAGGTCCTGGCCGTCGTCCTCGGTCCAGTTCGTGAGCTGGCGGCCCACGTACTCCGGGCCCTCTGCGATCCAGATATTGCGGGCACCCCGATC
This sequence comes from Candidatus Palauibacter australiensis, assembly GCA_026705295.1. Lineage (NCBI taxonomy): Bacteria > Pseudomonadati > Gemmatimonadota > Gemmatimonadia > Candidatus Palauibacterales > Candidatus Palauibacteraceae > Candidatus Palauibacter > Candidatus Palauibacter australiensis. Next base: position 11,224 of record JAPPBA010000143.1, on the reverse strand, counting down.
GTATCGGATCCAGGCGAACGCGGCACCGGTCGGGGCGGCGATGAGGTCCGTGGCGAAAGGCGCGGCGAGGATGTCCTCGACGGAATACGGGTTCTGAGCCGCGACCGTGGCCGGAGCGAGCGGTGCGAGGAGCCCCAGGATGCCGGCCGCCCACATCCGTCCGCGGGACGCCGCGACCGGAGGGCTCACGTCACGCGCTCCGGCGCAGGACATAGAAGCACCGGTTCGCCGAGGGATTTCTGACAAGGCTCTCCACCGCATATCCCCTCCTGAGGTAGGCCAGGAACGCGTCCCGCACCGTTTCGCGCCACCGCTCGAGCGACCCATCGGGTGGCAGCGATTCGACATCTGCCGGAACCTCGACGAAGACCTCGTCGCCCCCGGGCAGTCCGGCGGCCGCCGTGCCGCGTCCTCCCGGCCGTTGCACGACGCACGCCGGGTCCGGAAGCGGCACATGGAGCCGCCGGGCCGAGCGCCGGGGTCCCTCGTCGAGGGCCCGGCGCGTCTCCGGGCCGTCGAGATCCCAGCGCACGATGAACCGGTCGGTTTCGCCGCCGCCATGCAAGGGGCTCCCCGTATCGGCGCCGTACATGTTCGGTGCGTAGCGAAGCACCGTCGCGCCGAGCCGGTTCAGGTTCAAGTGCGCGTTGCGCGCGACCATCGGGTCGTACGTCCAGAAGATGGTTCGGATGCCGTCGAACCGGACAGAGTCCCGCTGGAAGAGCTTCAGGTCGCGGCCCAGGCCCCGCCCGCGCGCGGACGGTTCGACGGCCAGCATGTGCGACCAGTGCGACGGGACACCCTCGAACCGCCCCAGCAGGGAATAGACGAAACCGATCATGCGACCGTCCTCGAACGCCCCTCCCGCGAAGCCCCCGATCTTGCGCGAGACCTGGAGGACGGAAGCGGGAACAATGTCGGAGAACCCTTCCCCCCACGTCATCTCCTGGAGCCGTACGCACGTCTGCCACTCCTCGAGCGTCTCGAGCGCGCGTAACTCGGTCACGCCGGAACGCGGACACCGCCGCCGGCGATCGTCTCGCTCCGCCGCGTGAGCGCTTCCACGCGCTCGATGTCCACTGCCACGCCGAGCCCCGGCCGGTCGCGCGGCACGGTCACGAAGCCGTCCGCGCTCATCGTCCACTCGGGGGTGACGATGTCGCGTTCCCAGTAGCGGGCGCTCGGCGACAGATCGCCGGGCAGCCGGAAGTTCGGCATTGAAGCCAGCGCGACGTTGTAAGCCCGTCCGATCCCGCTCTCCAGCATCCCCCCGCACCAGACCGGCACTCCGGCCCGCGCCGAGATGTCGTGGATCTCGCGGGAGTTTCGGAACCCGCCGACCCGGCCCGGCTTGATGTTCACGATGCGCCCGCTGCCGAGCGCCAGCATGTCCTCGCACGACGCCGGGTCCACGATCGACTCGTCGAGGCAGACGGGCGTGGCAAGCCGCTCCTGCAGCCGGGCGTGACGCACGAGGTCGCCGGCCGCGAGCGGCTGCTCGATCATGATCAGGCCGAACGCGTCGAGTTCTGCCAGGCGGTCGGCGTCCGCCAGCGTGTAGGCCGCGTTCGCGTCGACGGCGAGCGCCCGCTCGGGCCCCAGCGCCTCGCGCACTGCCGCGACGTACTCGACGTCCTGCTCCGGGCCGATCTTGAGCTTGATCTTGCCGTACCCCTGGTCGACCGCCTGCCGCGCCTTCTCGACGAGCGCGGCGGGCGAAGGCTGGAGGCCGAGCGAGATCCCCGTCGCCACCCGGTCGCGCGTCCCCCCGACGAGTTCGGACAGAGAGACGCCCCGGACCTCGGCGCTCAGGCCCCAGATCCCCATCTCGATCGCGGCCTTGGCCATGGGGTGCCCCTGCACGCCCTCATCCAGCAGGGGCCTCACCGCCTCCGGGCCCTCGATCTCCCGCCCCAGCACCCGCGGCAGGAGCCAGCGCCGCAACGCCAGCCGGGCCGTGTCCACGGTCTCGGGAGAGTAGTTCGGCTGCTCCCCGCACACGCACTCCGACCAGGCCGTGGCGCCGCTCTGGTCGCGGAACTCGAGGAGGAGGATCCGGCGGTTCTCGACCCATCCGGACGAGATGATGAACCGCTCCCGGAGCGGAAGTTCGATCTCGCGCAGCGTCACTTCGACCGGATGCATGGGGCTTGTCGGCAAGGCGTTCGTCTCCGCTGGCGGGGGGAGGCGGGACGTTAGCCGTTGCGGCACCGGTCGCGCCAGAATCCGGGCCAGGCGCGACCGGTCAGACCGAGGGGCATCCGGTCAGATCGAGAGGTAGTGGCTCACCTTGACGATGAAGACGTTCTCGGCCGGCGCCAGCCACAGCCCCTCGAGGTCCCGGCTGAGGTCGAAGTTGCCGAGCAGGACGCTCTCGCGGCGCGCGTGCTGCCACACGAGGAAGAGTTCGGAACCCGGGCGGTACTCCCAGCGGAACACCGCGTTGCCTCGCAGCGAACGGATGTTGAAATCGCGGTCCCGGGTCGAGTAGTCCAACTCGCCGTCGCCGTCGAAGTCGAAGTAGCGCACGCCGTCGAAGGCGCAGGTCGTTCCGTCCGTGCAACCGGTGACGACGCCGTCGAAGCGGTAGGCCCGCCCCTCGGCGTAGTCGAGAAAGTCGAACGATCCGGCTTCGGCAAGTTGCCGGTAGCTCCGGTAGTCGCCTGACGTGAGCAGCGGCTGGGCGTAGAGCTGGAGGCTGAGGTTGGGCGTGAACGAGACGTTCAGGCGTGTGTCCATCGAGAACCCGGTCCGCTGGAGATCGCCGAAGAGGTACCGGTCCCCGTACGTCGGTGTGTATGGCAGCGCGGTCGACCGGGTCACGTACTGGGCAGCGTCCCGCCTGTCGTTGTACCTCGGATTCAGCGACACCCGCCAGTTCGGGAGCGGCCGGTAGGAGATGTTGACGCCGGTGCTCATGTCGTGTCCGCGTCGCTGCGCCGCACCCCGGTACGAGAAGTTCGGCGACACGTGGAACGACCGGCTCCGGTCCGTGTTGGCGTCCACCCGGACGTTGAACTCCGCCGGCTCGGTCATGAGCGGACCGCCGCGGGTCTGCGTGTCGGACTGGGATTCGGGCGAGTACGAGAAGTTGAGGTTGAGGGCCCAGTTGTTCAGGAACGTGAACCTTCCGCTCATCCACGCGGCGCCCGTGTCGTAGGACCGGCGGAAGTGGTCCGGCCCCCGCACCTTCTCCAGGAGCGAATGACGAAAGTTGTGGTACGTGAAGAGGCTGATGTTGTAATTGCGGAAGAGGCCGCCCGGTCTGATCTCCCGGTACCCGATGCGCGCTCCCACGTCGAGCCGTTCCCCGGTGGTCAGGAAGCCGAAGTCGTTGACCTCGAAGCCGGGGGTCTGCTGGCCCGCCCATGTTCCCCACGTCCAGTGCTCCCCCTCCTTCTCGAGTTGCACGCGCCAATCGCTCCCGAACATGGAGGTGGCCGTGGAGTCGACCGCCAGGTAGGTGGCGTCGGGCCGCTGGTAGTAATGGGTCGGATTGCGCTGCAGCCGGATGAGCGCCTCGCTCGACCCCTGGATCAGGCTGCCCGAGTAGAAGCCCCACAGACGGTAGTCGCGACCCCGGCGTCCGCCCCACTGGTGCTCGAAATCCAGGCCGAAACTGAACGCCTCCGACGGGAGGAAGTCGAACGAGCCGTCGCCCGGGAGTTCCCGCTTCAGCCCAGTGCCGATGACGCCGACCTTGCTCGCGCCCCCGCGGAAGTCCTGCTGCAGCCTCACCACCGCATGCTCGGCTTGCGGCTCGGCCACGAACCGGCCCAGCGAATCGTCCTGCGCGAAGTACGCCTGCCCGCTCTCCTGCCCGGTCACGGCCGCCAGTGCCCCGACAGAGAGACCGCCCGTCGTGCGGCCGGTCAGCTTTGCGGCTCCGAGGATCGAAGTCAGACTCGGCGTCTCGCGGAAGCTGGCGTCCCAGGGCCCGGATCCCCGCGGTTCACGCCCGATGCGCCGGCTGAAGAAGAGCGCCTTGCCGCCGCCGAAGCGCCCGCCGCGCGAGCCGGCGAAGGTGAAGATCTGCGCGTCGCGCACGAAGAAGGGGCGCTTCTCGGGGAAGAAGGTCTCGAACGCCGTGAGGTTGATGACCTCCGGGTCCACCTCGACCTGCCCGAAGTCGGGATAGATGGTCGCATCGAGGCTGAACGCCGAGCCGATTCCCATGCTCATGTCGAGGCCTCCGCGCGGCTCCATCTCGGTGCCGTCGAACAGCGGATTCCCCGGCGTTGCGGGCGCGGTGTGGTACTGGGACACGGCGAAGGGCCGAACCTCGAACCTGCGGCTCGACCGGGGGAGTTGAAGCCCGTCGATCGTGCCGAACTGGCTGACCCGTCCGCGCGCCGTGCGCGACTGCAAGGCGAAGTAGTCCGTCTCGTTCGTCTCAAGACGCCGGCGCTCGAAGTTGATCCCCCAGGTCTGCATGCCGGGGCGGGCTTCGTAGCGGATCTGGGAGAGCGGGATCCGCATCTCCACCGTCCACCCACGGTCGTCGACCTGCACGGCGGAGTCCCAGATCGCGTCCCAGTTCGTGTCTTCCTGGGTATCGCCGAACAGATACCGATCCGTCTCCGCCCCGGCGGCGCTGACCTCGAATTCGTAACCGGTCAGCCCGTCCCGGTTCGGATCGAGAGAGAGCTTGAAGGAATCGAAGGAGCCGCGCTCGTCACGACGGGTGAGGCGCGCCCGGATCACGCGCGGGTCGCTCTCGTACATCCGCGCCGCCACGTAGATCGCCGCGTCGTCGAACACGACCCGAACCTCGGTGGGTTCGGAGGGCTCCGCCCCCTCCAGAGGCACGCCCTGGACAAAATCGGTGATGACGGGGGCCGGCTGCCATGCCGGATCGTCGAGCCGACCGTCGATCGAGAGCGCGCCCTCGCGCCGCACCGCGTCCACGGCCGCCGGCGCTACGCCGCCCCGGAAGACCGTCGCCTCGGGCCCTTCGGGCGGTGAAAGCCCCTCCTGCTGCCCGTGAACCCCCCACCCCATCCCGCTTATCGCAAGAGCCGCGAGGGCGAACGCCGCGCGGCCCGCTTCATGTCTGTATCTCATATCAGCCGAAACACATCCCGCCGTCCCGTTGTTTAACCGTGCGCGAAGCGTGCGGGCGCAAAGTTTCCGATTCACGGCGCGCGCGCTAGCTTTGACCCGCCGGAGCGTACCGGACGTGGTGATTTGAGGCGGATTGCAGCCACGTAAAACAATCGCTAAAGAGCCACGCCCCGGGCGCGATTCTTTGGCGGCCGGGGTCTTTTTTTTGAGGGGAACGACGTGTCCGAGGCGCGAGGAACAGCGCGAGGAAAACGTGTCGCACGGATTCGGGAGGCGCTCGAGCGGCGCATCCTCCTGATGGACGGCGGCGCGGGAACGATGATCCAGCGGCTGGGCCTCGACGAGGCCGCCTATCGGGCGGGGCCGCTCGCGGATCATCCCCAGCCCCTGTTCGGGAATCACGATGTGCTGAGCCTCACTCGTCCCGGCGATGTCGCGTCCCTCTACCGCAGCTACCTGGAGGCGGGGGCCGACTTCATCACGACGAACACCTTCAACGCCCAGGCCATCTCCCAGGCCGACTACGGCATCTGCGGCGAGGCCGGTAACGCCCACCTCATCCACGACATCAATCGCGCGGCGGCGCGCATCGCCCGGCAGGAAGCCGACGAGGCGACGCGGGCGGACCCCTCGCACCCCCGCTTCGTGCTCGGGAGCATGGGGCCGACCAATCGGACCGCCTCGCTGTCGCCGGACGTCGAGAACCCGGCCTTCCGCGCCGTCTCCTTCGATGAACTCGCGCGCGCCTATCGTCAGCAGGCGGAAGGGCTCGTCGAGGGTGGCGCCGACGTGCTGCTCGTCGAGACGATCTTCGACACGCTCAACGCGAAGGCCGCGATCTTCGCGATCCTCGAACTCGAGGCGGATCTCGGCGAGCCGCTGCCGATCGCGGTCTCCGGCACGATCACCGATCTCTCCGGGCGGACCCTGTCGGGCCAGACCGTGGAAGCGTTCTGGCTCTCGATCCGTCATGCGGACCCTCTCTTCGTCGGTCTCAACTGCGCGCTCGGAGCCGAGGAACTCGAGCCCTACGTCGCGGAACTCTCCGCCGTGGCCGACGTCCCCGTGGGCTGTCACCCCAACGCGGGCCTCCCGAATGAGTTCGGGGGCTACGACGACACGCCCGCCCACATGTCCCACCTGCTGGGCGACTTCGCGGATCGCGGGCTTCTCAACCTCGTCGGCGGCTGCTGCGGGACCGAGCCGGAACACATCCGAGCCATGGCGGAGCGCATGGAAGGGGTGCCCCCGCGACGGGTGCCCGCGATCGAGCCGCTGCCCCGGTTCTCGGGTCTGGAGCCGCTCGCGATCCGGCCGGACACGCTGTTCGTGAACATCGGCGAGCGCACGAACGTCACGGGTTCGGCCCGCTTCAGGCGGCTGATCCGGGATGACGATTTCGACGAGGCGGTCGAGGTCGCGCGCGACCAGGTCGTCAATGGGGCGCAGCTTCTCGACGTGAACATGGACGAGGGCCTGCTCGACTCCGAAGCCGCCATGACCCGCTTCCTGAACCTGATTGCGGCGGAACCCGACATCGCCCGTATCCCCACCGTCATCGACTCCTCGCGCTGGGAGGTCATCGAGGCGGGGCTGAAGTGCACGCAGGGGAGGGCGGTCGTGAACTCGATCTCGCTCAAGGAGGGGGAAGAGTCGTTTCTCGAGCAGGCCGCCTTCATCCGCCGCTACGGGGCCGGCGTCATCGTCATGGCCTTCGACGAGCGGGGGCAGGCGGACACCGTGGACCGCAAGCTGGAGATCTGCGCCCGCGCCTACCGCCTCCTGCTCGGCGCCGGCTTCCGGCCCGGGGAGATCATCTTCGACCCCAACGTCTTCGCGGTGGGGACGGGAATCGCGGAACATGACGAGTACGGGGTCGCGTTCATCGAGGCCGTCCGTCGGATCAAGCGTGAACTCCCCGGCGCGATGACAAGCGGCGGGATCAGCAACATCTCCTTCTCCTATCGGGGAAACGACGCCGTGCGGGAGGCGATGCACACGGCCTTCCTGTACCACGCGATCGCGGCCGGACTCGACATGGGCATCGTGAACGCGGGACGGCTTCCGCTCTACGACGACATCGACCCGGAACTGCTCGAAGCGGTGGAGGACGTCCTGCTCGCCCGCCGGCCCGACGCCACGGAGCGGCTGACGGACCTCGCGGGCCGGATCCGGGACGAGGGGATCGAGACCCGGGTGGACGACGCCTGGCGCTCGGAGGGCGTCGAGACGCGGCTTGAGCACGCGCTCGTGGAAGGGATCGTCGAGCATATCGAGGAGGACGCCGAGGAGGCCCGCCTCCTGTACGGCAGGGCGCTCCAGGTCATCGAAGGGCCGCTCATGGCCGGGATGAACCGCGTCGGCGACCTGTTCGGGAGCGGGCGCATGTTCCTGCCTCAAGTCGTGAAGTCGGCGCGCGTGATGAAGCGGGCCGTCGCCTTCCTCGTCCCCCACCTGGAGGCGGAGAAGAAGGGCAAGTCGGGCAAGGTAGCGGGGAAGGGAACGATTCTCCTCGCGACCGTGAAGGGAGACGTCCACGACATCGGAAAGAACATCGTCGGTGTCGTGCTGCAGTGTAACGGCTACGACACCGTGGACCTCGGCGTCATGGTCCCCCCGGACCGCATCCTGGCCGAGGCCCGGGCCCACGGCGCGGACGCGATCGGGCTCAGCGGCCTCATCACGCCGTCGCTGGACGAGATGGTGCGGGTGGCGAGCGAGATGGAACGGCAGGAGTTCGAGGTGCCTCTCCTTATCGGAGGCGCCACGACGTCGCGGAAGCACACGGCGGTCAAGATCGAGGAACGTTACTCGGGGGCGACCGTGCACGTGCTCGATGCCTCGCGCGCGGTCGGGGTCGTGGGGAAGCTCCTGGGCGACGACGGCGGGGCGGACTTCGTGGAGCGGACGCGCGCCGAATACCGGCGCGTGCGCGAGGCGTACCGGGGAGGGAGGCGCCCGCTCGCGACGCTCGAGCGCGCCCGCGCGAACCGGCTCCCGCTCGATGGGACCGCGGGGGCGCCGCCGCGGTCGCCCGGGGTGCACGTGTACGATCCGTTCCCGCTGGAGGAACTGGTCGACTACATCGACTGGACGCCCTTCTTCCAGACCTGGGAGATGAAGGGACGCTTCCCGCGGTTGCTCGACCATCCGGAGCGGGGAGGAGCGGCCCGGTCGCTGTATGACGATGCTCGCCGGCTGCTCGACGAGATCATCCGTGACGGATCTCTGACGGCGCGCGCGATCGCGGGGCTGTATCCGGCGAACGCGCGCGGGGACGACATCGTCCTCTTCGCGCCGGCGAACGGGGTGCCGGAGAACAGGGCTGCGGGGGACAGGGCGCCGGGGGAGGGGCGTCGCGAGGTGCTCCGCGTGCCGCACCTCCGCCAGCAGATGGACCGTTCCTCGGGCCCGAACGTCAGCCTGGCCGACTTCCTCCTGCCCGAGACGGCCGGCGCAACCGACTGGAGCGGCGCCTTCGCCGTGACCGCCGGGATCGGCCTGGACGCGCTCTGTGCCCGCTTCGAGGCCGCCGTGGACGATTACCAGAGCCTCCTTGCGAAGTCGCTTGCCGACCGACTTGCCGAGGCGCTCGCCGAGCGTCTGCACGAGATCGTGCGCACCGACCTCTGGGGCTATGCGCCGGACGAGGCGCTCGACAACGAGTCCCGGATCGCCGAGCGCTACGTCGGGATCCGTCCGGCGCCCGGTTACCCGGCGTGTCCCGACCACTCGCAGAAGGCGCTCCTCTTCGACCTCCTCGGCGTGGAGCGCCGTCTCGGGATCCGCCTCACGGAGAACTACGCCATGCATCCCGCCGCGTCGGTGTCCGGGTGGTACTTCGCGCGGCCGGAAGCCCGCTACTTCGGCCTCGGCCGCATCGGGCTCGACCAGGTGGAGGACTACGCCGCGCGCAGCGGGATCTCCCTCGCCGAGGCGGAGCGCCGCCTCTCGCCCAACCTCGGGTACGACCGGGATCCGGTGCCGGAGGCGACGGCGTGAGCGAGCGGCTGCGGGAGTGGATCGAGGGAGACGGTATCCACCTCATCGACGGCGCCATGGGGACCGTGCTGTACGAGAGCGGCGTGTTCGTGAACCAGTGCTACGACGAACTGAACCTCACGGAGCCCGACCGGGTGCTGGGCGTCCACGCCGACTACGTGCGGGCGGGGGCGCAGCTCATCGAGACCAACACCTTCGGCGCGAACCCCGTCAAGCTCGAGCCGTTCGGCCTCGAACCGTCGACGCATGAGATCAACGTGGCGGCGGCGCGCCTGGCCCGGCAGGCGGCCGGCGGGCGCGCGGCGGTGCTGGGCGCGATGGGGCCGCTCGGCATCCGCATCGAACCCTGGGGCCCCACGTCGGTGGACGAGGCGGCGGACCTCTTCGGGCGACAGGTCGCGGGGCTCGCGGAGGGCGGCGTCGACGGCTTCATGCTCGAGACGTTCTCCGACCTCGACGAACTGCTGCAGGCGGTGCGGGCGGTGCGGCGGGTTGCGGGGGCCGTTCCGGCATTCGCGCAGATGACGTTCGGAGACCAGGGCCACACGGAGTACGGCGCCACGATCGAGGCTGCGGCGGCGGCGCTGGAGCGGGCCGGGGCGGACGTCATAGGCCTCAACTGCTCCGTCGGCCCCTCCTCCATGCTGTTCGGCGTCGAGCGCATGGTGGCGGCCACCTCGCGGCCCGTGTCCGCGATGCCCAACGCGGGGCTGCCGCGCGACATCGGTGACCGGAAGATCTACCTCGCGAGCCCGGAGTACATGGCCCGCTACGCCCGGCGCATGGCGGAGGCCGGCGCCCGCTTCGTGGGAGGGTGCTGCGGCACGTCGCCCGAACACACGCGCCTCACCGCGACGCTGCTCGGAACCGACGGACCCGGCCCGGCTCGCGTGTCCGTCTCCTCTCCGGGCGAGACGGATGGCCGCGCGGCGAGCGAGCCTCCTCCGCTCGCCGACCGCTCGGCGCTCGGACGCCGACTCGCGCGCGGCGAGTTCGTCGGAGCCGTAGAGTTGACGCCGCCGCACGGGTGGGACCCGGGCGAGCTGCTGGCGGGAGCCGGCCGGCTCCGCGACGCCGGCGTGCATGCCGTCCACGTCGTCGACGGCCCCGCGCACCGGAGCCGCATCGCCGCGCTCCCCGCCGCCATCGTCATCGAACGCGAACTCGGCCTGGAGACCGTCCCGCACTACAGCTGCCGCGACCGCAACATGCTCGGCATGCTGAGCGATCTCCTCGGCGCCGCCGCGGCCGGTCTGCGGAACGTCTTCCTCATCACCGGCGATCCCCCGCGCGGCGGTCCCTACGACACGGGCGGCGTGTACGACATCGACAGCATCGGTCTCACGAACGTCGTCGGGCAGCTCAACCTCGGCCTCGATCCGGGGGGAAGCTCGATCGGCGCCCCGACCTCGTTCGTGAAGGGGGTCGCCGTGAACCCCGGCGCCGTCGATCCGGAAGAGGAGATCCGGCGCTTCGCCTGGAAGGCCGAGGCGGGCGCGGACTTCGCCGTCACGCAGCCCATCTTCGACCCGAATAAGTTCCTCGCCTTCGCCCGCGAGATCGATGACTTCGGCGTACCGCTCCTCGTGGGTCTGTGGCCCCCCCTGTCGCTGGAGAACGCCGAATTCCTGGCGCACGAGGTGCCCGGCGTGGACGTGCCGCCGCAGGTGCTGGAGCGCATGGCGGGGGCTCAGGCGCGCGGCGTCGAAGCGGCCGCGCGGGAGGGTGTCGACGTGGCTCGCGAGGTGCTGGAAGCCGTGCGGCCCCGCGTCGCTGGCGCCCTGGTCAGCACGCCCGGGAACGAGGTCGACCGCGCCGCCGCCGTGCTCAAGGAGCGATAGCTCTACGCGGCCCCTGGTGCCTGCATGTTTCCCATGCGTCCGATATGTTGTCGGCGACGATTCCTGCCTTCTGGTGGAAGCACCAACAGGCTCTACGCCAATACAAGACGATCATGAGAGATTCAGAATCAACCCGGCGGCAGACGCTCGCGGCCGGGGCCGTCCTTGTTGCGGCCCTGCTCGCCGGGGTCTCGACGCTCTCCGCACAGGGATCGCGCGGGCTCTACGTGTCCATGGGCATCGGCCTGGTGCAGGGAGCCGCCACGGAGTCGACGCTGTCCGGACCGAACAGCCCCACCCGCTGCGACCGGTTGCTG
>JAPPBA010000142.1 GCA_026705295.1 Candidatus Palauibacter australiensis | reverse complement strand
CCGTTGGCCAAGGGCTCGGTGTCGCTGCGGCTGTATCCCCACGATGGGCCTGCCTGCTGCTGTGGTTGAAGCACCGGCTGAGGAGGGTGGCGCTCGAGCGGATTCCGGGATTCCACAGGCTCGATTCCGGGTACGACTACATGGAGATGCTCGACATCTCCAACGTGGGAGACTTCGAGCAGTCCTACAGCCTGCCCACCACGCTCCACGACGAAGCGTCAAGGCCCTGGTAGGCATCTCCGGCCGTATGCGGCGGACCGCGCTGCTGGCCCTCTTCTTTCTGTCGGGGGTCAGCGGGCTGATCTACCAGATCGCCTGGGTGCGGCAGTCCGTCTTCACATTCGGGGTCAGCGTCTACGCTTACAGCACGGTCATCGGGGCGTACATGATCGGGCTCGCGCTGGGCAGCTACGCGATGGGCAGGCGAATCGACGCCCACGCGCGGCCGCTGCGCACGTACGCGGCACTTGAAGTGGGGATCGCGGCGCTCGCCGCACTGTCGCCCTTCCTGCTCGGGGCTCTCCACGCGCTCTACCCGGGGCTCAGCAATGCCCTCCCGGCCGGCGGCTTCTGGCTCACGCTGGGCCGGCTCGTCCTCTCTCTGGCCGTGCTCACGCCGACCACTTTCCTGATCGGGGCCACGCTGCCCGTCATGAGCCGGATCTACGCGACGCACGGCGGGCGCGTCGGAAGCGACGTGGGGCGGCTCTACCTCGTGAACACGGCGGGCGCCGCGCTGGGCTGCGTCCTCACGGGGCTCGTCTTCCTCCGGTATCTGGGCGCGCGGGAGACCGTCTTCCTCGGTGCGGCGATCAATCTGTTCGTCGGGGCAGGGGCGCTCGCGCTCATGCGGCTGGCCCGGGCCCCGCGGGCGAGCGAAGCCGGCGACGTCGCGACGAATGCGGCGGTCGTCGCCAGACGGGCTGCCGGGCCCGCGGAGGAGGCGCTCCCGATCTCGGCCGGGGCGCTGCGCTACGTGGCGATCGCGTACGCCATCTCCGGCTTCATCGCGCTCGGCTACGAGGTGGTGTGGGCGCGGATTCTCTACATCCACTCCTCGCACGCGGCGTACTCGTTCTCGCTCATGCTGACGGTCTTCCTGGCCGGGCTCGCGATCGGGGGGGCCGGCGGGAGCTGGGTCCTGCGGCGGCGACGGGCGACGCTGAGGCACTTCGGGGCGATCCAACTCGCGATCGGACTGCTGGCCGTCCTCATCCTCCATGCCTTCGCGCGACTTCCCTCGCTTCATCTCGAGGACTGGTTCGGCGGCTACACCGTCGCCTACGAGTTCCTCATCGCCTTCGTCACCCTCTTTCCGCCCACCGTCCTTCTCGGGGCGCTGTTCCCCGTCGTGGGGAGCCTGTACACCCGCGAGCGGGCGCAGGCCGTGGGGCTTCGGATCGGACGCGTGAATGCGTTCAATACGCTGGGAGCCATTGCCGGCTCGCTCGGGGCGGGGTTCGTGCTCGTGCCGGTTCTCGGGCTCCGCAACACGACGGTGGCGCTGGCGGTGCTGAACCTCGCGCTCGGAGCCGCGGCGCTGCGCTTCGACCGCGGGGGCCGGCGGGCGCTGCGCTTCGCGCCGGCGGGCGCGGTGGTGGCCACGGTCGTGGCCGTCGCAGTCCTCCCCACCGGGTTCTATCTCGGCTCGTACTACACGGAGGTCGACCGGCTCATCTTCTACAAGGAGGGCGTGGAAACCACGGTCGCCGTGCTCGAGGTCCCGGAGGACAACTACAAGATCTCCTTCGTCAACGGCCGCGACGAGGTGCCGACGGACCGCGCGAGCATGTCGGCGTTCAGGCTGCTCGGACACCTTCCGCCGCTGCTCCGGCCGGGCGCCCGCAACGCCCTGGTCCTCAGCTTCGGCAACGGGATCGCCACCGGGACGATGAACACGCACGACATCCCCGTCATCGACGCGGTGGACCTCTCTCCCGAGATGATGGAGGCGGCCGCCGTCTACTCCGAGGAGAACTACGACGTGCTCGACAGCGACCGGCTTCGGCTCCATGTCGAGGACGGGCGGAACTTCCTCCTCCGGACGGAGGAGTCGTACGACATCATCTCGGTGGACGCGACGCACCCCGCGAACGCGAGTTCATGGGCGCTGTTCACGAGCGAGTTCTATCAGTTGATCGAGAGCCGGCTCGCCCAGGACGGCGTCTTCATGCAGTGGATCCCGATCCACGGCGTCCGCGAAGACGACTATCGCGACATCCTGCGGACCGTCTGGGACATCTTCCCCAACATGGTGCTGTGGTCCACCGGATCGACGCACAGCTATGTCGTCGCCACGCGGGAACCGATGTCGTCCGTCGTGATGCAGTCGGTGCTCACGCGGGCCGCCGCCAACCCGATGGTCGTCCGGGATCTCGGCCCGCCGGAGGCCATCGCCGGCTACGCGGCGATGGCCGAAGGGGACCTGGCGCGCTACATCGGGCGCGGCCCCGTCATCACCGACAACGACGCCTTCTTCATGCCCGCCCGCTAGCTGCTGCCGGCGCGCCCGAGTCGGAGCAAGACGGCGGCTTGAACGGTGGAGCCGGCCCGTGTATGCTTTCCTTGTATTCTTACTTACAGGAAAAAAGGCCGTACCATGCTCGCCAAGCTGACATCCAAGAACCAGTTGACGCTTCCCAAGGCCGTGATCTCGGGTTTTCCGAACACGGAGTACTTCGATGTCACCGAGGAGAATGGACGCATCGTGCTGACGCCGGTGCGGCTGACGCGGGCCGACGCGGTGCGGGCAAAGCTGGCCGAACTGAGGTTGTCCGATGCCGACGTGGCGGACGCCGTCGCGTGGGCCCGTCGGGCTGAATGACGCCGGTCCGCACGGTTCTCGATACCAACGTCCTCGTATCCGCGCTTCTCTTCCCGAAGGGAACCGTATCCTGGCTGCGTGACGCGTGGCGGTCGGGGGCGATTCTGCCGCTCGCGAGCCGCGACACCGTATCGGAACTGGTCCGCGTACTGTGCTATCCGAAGTTCCGCCTCGCCGCAGCGGAGCGCGAGGAACTGCTGGCGGACTATCTGCCCTACTGCGAATCGGTCGATATCGGTGAACCGCCACCCGTCCCGGAGTGCCGCGACCCCTTCGATCGGATCTTCCTCCAGGTGTCGGTGGCAGGGTGCGCCGACGCGCTGGTCACGGGCGACGAAGACCTGCTCGCTCTCGCCCCGGCCTTTCCGGTGGCGATTCTCACGCCGCGGGCCTTTGCCAAGCGGCTGTCGGATTGAGCCCCACGGCCTCGAACAGCTCCAGGGTCCAGGCGTGGGAGCGACTTGCCCGGCGAACGCCCTCAGTACGAGACGCCGGTCGCCCGGCACAGCCAGCGCTGGAACGGGGCGGCGGTGCGGCACAGGGCGTTGAACCGGTCGAGGAAATCGTCCGACATCAGATCTTCTTCGCCCAGTTGCACGACCGCGATGAAGTCCTTGCGCCGCAGGTCCTCGATCAGGGGATGGTCCACGCTGAACCCCTGCGGGGCCCGGACGAGCGAGTCGCCGGAGAGCTCGAAGGTCCCGCGAAAATCGGCGTCGCGCGAGGCCCGCTTCCAGGCCTGCGGATCCTCGTCGATGGACGCGCGGATCTTGCGGAGCGCCGGCCCGCCGGGGCGCCAGGAGCCGCAACCCGTGAAGCAATGCCCGGGCTGGATGTGCAGGTAGAAGCCGGGAGCGTGGGCGTCCTTGCCCGCCTCGTGCCGGAACTGGATGCCGGTGTGGGTCTTGTACGGACTCTTGTCCCGGGAGAAACGCGTGTCGCGGTAGATACGGAAGAGCGAGCCGCCGTTCGCCCTCGGGTCGGCGCGAAAGTGGGGACTGATCTCCTCGAGGGGCATGGAGAAATCGGAGATGAAGCGGAGCGCCGGCTCCTTGACCTCCGCCTCGTACCGCGACTTGTTGGCCAGAAACCACTCGCGGTCGTTGTTCGCGGCCAACTCGCTCAGGAAGCTGAAGGTGTCGGGCGTGAAGTAGGCGGTCATTGCACGGTGGCTCGTCGGCTGGGGAGACGGGTATGATGAGCGGGGCCGATACCTAGGACGTCGGCCCGAACGAAACAAGCCGGGGAATCCCCCATCGACCCGACAGGCCATCGACCGGAAAGCCTCCCGCCATGACGCGCACCGAACTCAGCCGGACCATCGACGCCCCGGTCGGAACGGTTTTTTCGACCGTCGCCGACATCTCCAACTTTTCGAAGGCCGTGCCGCACATCGAACACGTGGAGTTCCTGTCGGAGACAAGGACAGGCGTCGGCGCCCGCTTCCGGGAGACACGGCTCATGGGGAGCAGAAGGGCGACCACGGAGCTGGAGGTGACCGAATACGTCCAGGACGAGCACGTTCGCTTCGTGTCCGACGCGGGCGGCACGGTCTGGGACACGACCTTCACCGTCGAACCGGACCCGGATGGCCGCGGGACGCGACTGGTCATGGTGATGGAGGCGCGGCCTCACAAGCTCCTGGCCAGACTCGCCACGCCGCTCATGAAGAGAGTGATCGCCAAGGCGATCGACGCCGACCTCGATGCCGTGAAGGCATACGCCGAGGCGTCCGGATAGAGGAAAGAGGGTGACCGACATGCTCGCAAAGGGGAGGCCGACCCGAATCGGCGCCACGCTGCTGGCGGCGTTGGCGGCGTCTGCGACCGCGAGCGGCGGACTCGCTCAGGAAGTCATGGAGCTTCCGGGCGAGGACCGCTGGCTTGAGGCCGACTTCGAGGAGGTCTACCGCGTCGGGGCCGCGCTTGGAGAGGCGTGGCAGGAGTTCGGCACGATCGGCCGCGTGGGGTTCGACGAGGCCGGGAACCTGCACGTGTTCGATCGCCTGGCTGCGCGAGTCGTCGTCGTGAACCCGCAGGGCGACTTCGTTCGCGAATTCGGCCGCAGAGGCGAGGGGCCGGGTGAATTCCAGTCGGCCCTGGACATGGTGGTCATGCGCGACGGCAGGGTCGTGGTCGCGGACATGGGACATCGCGCCTACCACATCTTCGCTCCCACCGGAGACCTCGAACGGATGGTACGAATGCGCCGCGTCACGATGGTCCGGAAGATGGACGCCGAGGTTGGTGGAGAGTCTCTCATTCGGGGTGCGATAGTGCTTGGCTCTGCGTTTCGGGCCGTGCCGGGCGAAACCACGATCGCCTTCCCCGACCCACGTACGATCGAACGGATCTCCCTCAGTGGGGATGAGGCGGCGGTGGAGCCCGCAGCCGACGTCTGGGGCCCCGCCTGGACCCGGCTGAGGGAGCACGTCCTCCCCGGAGGGCGGCAGAAAATCATGAGCCGTGGCCCCCGGAGAGGATTTGAGCCGGAGCTCTTCGCGGGCGTGCTCCCCGGCGGACGCATCGCGTTCTCGGACTCCTCCGCGTACGCGGTAAAGATCGCGGAACGGGATGGCGGCCGGATCAGTACGATACTCACCCGGCCCTTCTCGCCCGAGCCCGTTACGGAACGCGTGATGCAGGCGGAGAAGGACCGCAGGTTGAGGGATATCGAAGATCGTTCCGAAGGTTCGGTCTCCCGGTCCGCTGACGGACTGGTGGTATCCGGGACCAGCGGCGGGGCTTGGGAGCGCGAGCAGATCGAAACGCTGGAGTTCGCCGAAGAGGTCCCCATCGTGCGAGACCTGCGCACGAGTTGGAACGGCCGCATCTGGGTCCGGCGGCGGGGCGACGAGCCCGTGAGCGACGGCCCCATCGACATCCTTGCCGCGGATGGCCGCTACCTCGGCAGCTACCGCACCGGAGCCACGCCGCTCCCCGACGCGTTCGGCCCGGAAGGGCTGGCCGCCTTCATCGAACGGGACGAACTGGACGTGCAGACCGTAGTCGTGAAGCGTCTGCCGCGTACGGTCAACTGATGTGGACGAGAGCCATGAGGATTGCGAGAGATCGACTCGGAACCCGAGCGCTTGGCGCGTGCGTCGCTGCCATCAGCGCGCTATCGGCGGCGGACCGGGCCGGCGCCCAGGAGGTCATCGAACTCCCGGCCGAGGACCGCTGGCTGGAGGCCGATTTCGAAGAGGTGTACCGGGTCGGTGCCGCCGATGGCGAACCGTGGGAGGAGTTTGGACGGATCCGAGGCCTGGGGTTCGATGGCGCCGGCAACCTGTACGTATTCGACAGTCTGGCCGGCCGCATCGTGGTCGTGGGGCCGGACGGAAGCCTGGTTCGCGAGTTCGGGCGCCTGGGCGAGGGGCCGGGCGAGTTCCAGTTTGCGCTCGCGATGGCGGTCCTGGCCGATGGGCAGGTCGTGGTCGCGGACGCCCGCCATCGCGCCTACCTGATCTTTGACGAACACGGTGAGTACGAACGGCACGTTCGCTTCGGCGGTGACGCCAGCGTCGCCCGAGTCCCGTGGATGTGGCCCGAGCGCGGCGGCGAGTCGGTTGTCGTGGGCACGCGACTGGCTGGCGCCTCGTACGTTGGAGCTCCGGAAAGGGGGCCCGGTCCTCCCACGCGTCCGATCGTGCGCCTCGGCCTCGCGGGAGAGGAGGTGGCGCGGGACACCATCGTGGAGGGCTGGATGCCTCCACGCGGAGAGGAAAACGAGCGTCGCGCTTTCGAGCCGGGGCTCTGGGTGGGCACGCTGCCCGGCGCTAGAGTCGCCTTCTCGGATTCCTCCGCCTACGCGATCAAGATCGCGAGCCGGGAAAGCGGAGTCTCACACATCCTCAGGCGACCGTTCGCGCCGGAACCGGTGACCGAACGCATGGAACGGGCCGAACGGGACCGTCAACTCAGCGAGATGGGTCGAAGTTCCGTCACGCGGACCCCCGGGGGAGTGCAGGTGACGGGGGGCGGCAGCGGCGATCGATGGGTCGAGATGATCGAGTCGCAGGAGTTCTCTGAAGAGGTTCCGGTGATCCGGGGACTCCGCACGAGCTGGGACGGTCGTATCTGGGTCCGCCGCCGCGGCGACCAACCCCACGAAGGCGGCCCCCTCGATGTCCTCGAAGCGGACGGGCGTTACGTCGGCAGCTATCCCCGGGAAGCGACGGACATCCCGGCCGCGTTCGGACCCGGTGGATTGGCGGCCTTCATCGAACGGGACGAACTCGACATCGAGATTGTCGTCGTGAAGCGTCTGCCGCCGGACGTGAATTGAGGCCACCGGCCGCACCCATCTCGGATCGTAGGGAAGCACCTTGAGCGGACGGTACGGAGGGCTGGTGGTCGGCGCGGTCGCTGTGCTGGCCCACGCGACCGTGGCCGGCGTCGCGGCGCAGGAGTTGCCGCTGGCGCGGACGGACCAGGGCCAGTGGGCCGAGGTCATCGCGACCTCTCGCGGGAAGCTCGACTCGCTGCGGCGGGCGATGTCCATCCCCGGGCTCTCCATCTCCGTATCGGTGGACCGGCGCGTCGTGTGGTCGGAGGGGATGGGGTACGCGGACCTCGAACTTCGGAGCCCCGCGACGCCGCAGACCCGCTACCGGATCGGGAGCGTGTCCAAGATCCTGACCGCGGCCGGCGCCGCGCTCCTTCACCAGCGGGGCGAACTCGACCTCGACGCGCCGGTGCAGGAGTACGTCCCCTCCTTCCCCCACAAGCCCGAGGGGGAGATCACGACGCGGCTCCTGGCGGGACATCTCGCGGGAATCCGGCACTACGTGGACATCGAGGCGGAGTACTACCTCACGCGGCGCTACGAGACGGTGTTCGAGGCGCTCGACCTCTTCCGGGACGACCCGCTCGTCGCGACGCCCGGGACCGAATGGTCCTATTCGAGCTGCCGATTATCCGTCAACGCCATCGCCTCATCCGACACCGCCAAACCCACAGTCGCCCCATGACCAGCCGACGACGACTTCGCCAGCACCCTCAACGACGACCCCACATCCGAAACCAGCCCAAAATTCCCCAAAGACCGCCGCAAACGCAACCCAAACCGCTTCGCCAACCCCGAATCCGACAACAACGGCCACAACTTCCCCTCCCAAACCCCCGCCGCGTCCACCAACGACTGCGCCCCATACACCACAACCTGCGGACCACCCCAAAAAAGCAGCCTATGCAACATCAAAACCGCCACCAGCCACGTTTTACCGCACTGCCGAGGCACCGTCACCGTCACAGACCGATAAACCGGCACCCCACCCTCCAACTCCAACGCCACATCCACCACATGCTGCTGCCACGGCAACAACGGCAACCCCAACAAACCAGCAACCTGCCCAACCTCACCCCCACGAGACACCCGACCCGACCGAACAGTCCCAAACCGAGGCTCCACCAGATCAGTCAAAACCAAAAACCTTCCCGCGCAAAAATATCGTGCCTCCCGTGTGCCATTATTTTCGCCAACATTTG
>JAPPBA010000141.1 GCA_026705295.1 Candidatus Palauibacter australiensis | reverse complement strand
CAAGACTTGACATGCAAGCGGGTGCTTGCCTTAGACTGGCCCGTGGACATATATCGCGCGATCGCAGACCGAACTCGGCGGGCCATCCTGGATGAACTCGTCGATCGGTCGGGGCAATCGCTCTTCGAACTCTGCGGGGGCCTGATCATGAAACACGGCATCAACTCCTCGCGGAAAGCGATCTCACAACACCTGGACGTACTGGAAGCCGCCGGGCTCATTCGCACGAGGCGCGAGGGGAGGACGAAGCTCCACTGGTTCAAGGGCGCGCCGCTGAAGGCCATCGGAGAGCGGTGGCCGGTCTCGACGGACGAGGGCACGTCACACTCCACTTCACACTCTGAGGATGAGGGCAGCGAGGGATGAGAATCTATCTGACCAGCGTCGTTGTGAACGACCAGCAGAAGGCGCTTCGTTTCTACACGGACATCCTCGGCTTTCAGGTGAAGCACAACATCCCCATGGGGGAGTACGCGTGGATCACCGTGGTATCCGAGGAAGCGCCGGACGGGACGGAGTTGCTGCTCGAGCCCGATGGCCACCCCGCAGTCGGTCCGTTCAAGACCGCGCTCATGGAGGACGGGATTCCCAGTGCGTCCTTCGCGGTCGATGATGTCGAAGCCGAGCACGAGCGTCTCGTGGCGAAGGGCGTGAAGTTCGTTCAGCCGCCGAAAGACCTGGGGACCGTCATCACCGCCGTCTTCGACGATACATGCGGCAGCCTGATCCAGATTCTGGAAGAGAAACAGCAGGGAGGCACATGATGCTCAGGAACATCCTCGCCGCCATCGTCGGCTACATCGCGATCGTCGCCGTGCTCTTCGCACTCTCCTCGCTCCTGTGGCTGATGCTGGGCGCGTCGCGCTCCTTCCAGCCGGGTACATGGGAGGTCGCCAGCGGCTGGATACTCGGCTCGATCGCGATCGGGTTCGCGGGGGCGTACATCGGCGGCCTCGTGTGCGCCCGGATGGCGCACGACGCCAAGGGCGCGCTGATTCTGATCGGCATCCTCGTCGTGCTCGGCGTGGTGTCGGCCCTGATGCCGGTGGAGGCCGCCACGGGACCGCGCCCCGATGACGTGGGGATGCTGGAGGCGACCATGAGCGCCAACCAGCCGACATGGCTCACCTGGCTCAACCCGGTGATCGGCGTCGTGGGAATCTGGCTCGGCTCCCGCAAACTCCGCGCCTAGCAGAGACGTAGCAGAGAAGAGGAGAGGAATGCGATACAAGCTGCTGGGAAGGAGCGGCCTCCGCGTGTCGGAGGTCTGCCTGGGTACCATGATGATGTCGACGGAGTCGCCCAGCTCCGCTGGGCCCGAGGAGAGTCGCCGGATCCTGGAAGCGTTCGCGGACAAGGGCGGCAACTACTTCGACACGGCCAACGAAGTCTACAATGGCGGTCTCAGCGAGCGGATTCTGGGGGAATTCGTCGCTTCCGAGCGCCATCGTTACGTCGTGACGACGAAGTACACCAACACCCTGCACAGCGGCTTCGACCCAAGCATCCGGGACCATCCCAACGCCGGAGGCAACCACAAGAAGAGCATGGTGCAGTCGGTCGAAGGGAGCCTGAGGCGCCTCGGCGTGGACTACATCGACCTTCTCTGGATCCACTTCTGGGAGTACAGCACCGACATCGCGGACGTGATGCGGAACGTGAACGACCTCGTGCAGCAGGGGAAGGTTCTGCACTTCGGCCTGTGCAACACGCCGGCCTGGGTGGTGGCGCGCGGCCAGACCGTCGCCGATCAGAGAGGCTGGGAGCCGATCTCGGCCCTGCAGTACCAGTACAACCTGGTCTCGAGGGATCTGGAATTCGAGATCATCCCCTGTGCCCGCGCGCTCGGAATCAGCGTGAACGCGTACTCGCCGCTGGCCGGCGGCTTCCTGACCGGCAAGTACACGCGCGGCGCCAGCACCGAGAGCCGGCGCTTCGACAGCGAGGTCTTCAAACAATGGGCCTTCCAGTTCGACGAAAAGGCGTACGACACCGCCCGCAAGGTGGATGAGATCGCCGACCGCCTCGGAACGAGTTCGGCCGCGGTGGCCCTGGCGTGGGTGCGCGACCGCGGCGTGATCCCGATGATCGGGGCCCGGAAAGTCTCCCAGATCGAGGACAGCCTGCAGTACCTGTCACTCTCCCTGCCGGCCGAGGACATGCAGGCGCTGAACGAGGCGAGCGCCCCCGTCCTGCCCTGGACGTACCACCTCCTCCACGGCGACGACAGCCGGATCCGCCAACTCGCCGCCGCCGGCATGCTCGACGCGATCGACAACGAGCACTTCCCCGCCTGACCCCGGCACATCAACCGGCGGCTAGCGGCGGCCGTCGTCGCGGGTGAGGGGGCTCAGGTAGTCGCGGTTTCCGAGGCCGAGCTTCCGGAGGGCGATGCCCGTCATGCACTCGTCCACGATCTTCTTGGCGTTGAGCATGGTCGTGTAGCCCGGGTCGACGAGCGGGTTGAGTTCGACCAGGTCGAAGCCCACCACGTTGTTCTCCGAGCAGAGCCCGCGGACCATGTAGAACACCTCCCGGGGCGTCAGTCCTCCCGGCACCGGCGTCCCCGTGCCCGAGGTGTAGGCCGGGTCCATGACGTCGATGTCGAAGGAGATGTGCAGGTACTCGGGGCCTTCGTTCGCCTGGTCGAGGACTTCCGTCATGACGTTCGTCCAGCCGTCCCGGTCGATCTCGGCCATCGTGTGGTACCGCATGTCGTTCGCGCGCATCCACTCGAAGCCTGACGGCCCCGGCCAACTGCCCCGCAGTCCCACCTGGATGAAGTTCCGGCCGAGGATGTGGCCGTCGTCGATGAGCCGGCGCACCGGCTGCGCGTGCGAGATCAGGTGGCCGTGCCGCGCATCCCCCGCATCGTAGTGCGCGTCGAAGTGGATGACGCCGACGTTCTCCTTGCCGTACACATCCGCGAGTCCCGCCACGTTGGCGAACTCGATCGAGTGGTCTCCCCCGATGATCACGGGAATGGCGCCCGTCTCCGCGATCTCGCGCACCATCCGGCGGATCGGCGGCATGCTCCGCTCCACGCTCAGGTTGTCGATGGGCGCGTTGCCGTAGTCGACCGCCGTGAGTTCGCTCCGCCACGAGATCATCGTCTCCATGCTGCCCACGCTGCGCCGCATGGCACGGAGCGCGGTCGGCCCCTCACCCGCCCCGCGGTACCCCACCCCCATGTCGACCGGGGCCCCCATGAAGGCGACTTCGACCTCCCCCGCGACGAGGTCCTCCGGCGTGCGCGCGATCGGAAGCCCGAAGAAGGTGAGGACGGATCCGACCTCGATGGGTCCCGGTTCCCGCGGAGGATCCCCGGAGATGTCCCGGTCCTGCCACACCGCGAGGTTGGGATCGCTCGCGTCGAGCCGGATGATCGCCGAGTCGGGCGGGAGCGGCTCCCGCTCGGGGACAGTGTCGCCCGCGGCGTCCGTCACAGGGTCGGTCGGGTCCGCCGGCGCATCCGCAGCCGCGACATCGCCGGACTCCGGCGGCGGAACCTCGCAGGCCGTGAGCAGCAGGCCACACAGGAGGAGAGCGGAGGACGAGAAACTGGATGTCATGGTTCGATCACGTCCGATAGTCAGCGCGGATGAGCAGGTATCGTCTCGGTGGGAAGCCTACGGAGCGCCACACCGGCGGGCAATCGAGGGGCGCGTCAACTGACGTACGGACCGATATGGCCGAATCGTCGAGGTAGGCGAGATACGTCACGGGGAGCTTCCGGGAACACGAAAGCCCGCGCCGGAGCGCGGGCCTCGGAAGGGGGGCAGTACGATGAATATCCACCGTAGGTGCGTCCCGACAGGAGCGTAGCGAACCCTCTCCTGCACGTCAACCGGACGTTGCCGCTCCTGCCCCTCCTCTCTTGTTCGATGGCTCCCCCGGAGTCCGGCCGCGGCGGCGCCGACTGGGGCGGCGGCCCCAGATGGTGTGTTCACGATGGATCCTCGCATGCTGGGTGCAGGGGTAGCGGCTCCGGCACCGGGAAAGGCATCCTCGGAGCCCAGCCGGCTGTAACACGAGGGTCCGCCGTAGTCTCAACCGCCCATCATCAGCCGAAAAGAAGGAGTAGCGCCCGTGACAATGCTCAACACGCCGGACACGATCTTCGTTCCGTCGTCCGTTCACAGGTCATCCGAGGATGACGGCTGGTGCGTTAAACTCGTGGCGTCAACGGATGGCGAGGGCACGGCCTCGATGCTGAGCCTCAAGGGGCTGACCAAGGAGCAGGCCGGCCAGTTTTTCCCCGGCCCGGAACTACAGGGTGTGGGTGGAACCGGCCTCGACGAAGGGACCGCCGACCGTGGCAGGATCCGCCTGACTCGGCATTCTTCAGGATCTCCACCCGCGACACCCTGACGGTGCAGAGAGCCGCGCCCATCGAGGCGATTTCGCTGGCGGAGATCAGCGTGTCCGTCCGTGCCCGAGGACATCGACCAGAGTCGACAGCGTGGCCGGGTGGAATCAACGCCTGAACTCGTCCCGCAGCCTTGGCACGTTGATGCCGCCCCAGCAGCTGCCGGTTAATTCCGAACCCTGCGGTGGGAATGCGCCGTGGATCACCTTGATTCCTCGCGTCTCGAGGAACTCCGCCACGGGTACGAAGTCTCGATCGGATGAGACCAGTACCGCGATGTCGTAGTTATCGACCCATGCGAGACTGATCATGTCGGTGGCTATGCGAACGTCGAGACCCTTCTCTTCGGTGCCCCGCATATCAGCGCCACAGGCCGGGCATCGACCTATCGCCTCGTGGCAGGCCGGACATTGTGGTGGCGACCGCTTCTTCTGGCGCGGGACCATCGATACGCTCACGCCCGGGAACGTATTCACGACTTCCGTTGCCCAGCGATGGAGCTTTCGGTCCGTGGTTTTGTTGTAGGAGCCGTAGAAGTTCAGCCCCTGGTACTCGTCCCTGGAGGCTGCGTCGACCACCTCGGCGGCAGCACGCGACAGAACCGGCCCCAGTCTCGACCAATCCGAGTTAAACCCTGGGTCGCGAGCCCTCATGGAGAGCTGGTAGTCCAGAAATCCACGAACACTCTTACGCGGTGGCGTGGGACGTTGGCTGCGACATCAGGCATGTTCATGCCGAGTAGCCTGACGAAAACTAAACAGGGACGCTGATCGACGATCAGCGTCCCTGGGGTCTAAATTGTCG
>JAPPBA010000140.1 GCA_026705295.1 Candidatus Palauibacter australiensis | reverse complement strand
ACCTTCTCGGCGGAACTCGTCTTCTGATGCCCCTCGGGGAACGGAGGTCGGACGGACATGGACTTGAGTAATGGAGGGGTCATGAATAGGAAGCTGACGCTGCCTGCCATCGCGCTGGCGCTGACGGTCGGCTTTACGGGGTGCGACCTGCAGGTCAGCAACCCGAACGAGCCGGACCGGGCGCGAGCCCTGGCGGGCCCGGACGATGTGGAGACGCTCATCGCGAGCTCCTACCTCAAGGTCTGGGAAATCGGGCACTACTGGAACAACGCGAACTTCGCCTTCAACCACATGTCGAGCCGCCACACCGCGACGTGGGGCAACATGGGGATGAACGACCTCGGCCGTGAGCCCCGCGAACCGCTGCCGAACTCGGCGGCGTACAGCCCCTCGTACATCTTCGAGGCGAACTGGGGTGACGCCTACGGCGGTATCTCGGCGGCCTCCGACGGGATCCGGGCCATCGACGAGGGTCTTGAGATCGGACCCGGCGGCGAGCGGAACACGCGCGCCCGGACGTTCGCGATGGCCAGTCAGGCCATTCTGAACTGCCTGCTCGCTCTTTGGTACGATCAGGCGTTCATCGTCGACGAAACGGTGGATCTCGCCGGTGAGTTGGACACGGTCGACTACAACGCCGTCTACCAGTACGCCGTGAGCAAGCTGGATGAGGCGGAGGCGGCCGCCCGCTCTTCCTCGTTCACGCTCCCGGACACCTGGATCAACGGGAATGCGTGGGACAACAACCAGTTCGCCGACTACCTGGTAAGCTGGAAGGCGCGCTGCGCGGCGAACCTTCCGCGGACGGATGCCGAGGCTGCGGGCGTGAACTGGGGCAAGGTCATCTCGGACGCCGAGAACGGCATTCGCGAACTCGTCGCCATAGGCGAGGACCGTTCGTCCGGAACGCCGTGGTGGAGCGGCATCAAGATCTTCATGCAGGAGAACCGGACCTGGCACCGCATGCACATGGACTGGGTCGGCCTGGCGGACCAGAGCGGCCAGTACCAGGACTGGCTGACGTTCCCCACGGAACAGCGGACGGCGCGCGAGATGACCTTCGGGGACGACAAGCGGTTCCCGGCGGTCAACGAGCACGGTACGCTCGGGGAGCCCGTGAGTCCCTCGGCGGCCTCGTACGGTCCACGCCACCGGTACAACGCCACAATCATCTTCCGGCCGGAGCGCGGGACGTACCGGCAGTCGCACTACGGCGACTCGCGCTACGACGACTACACGCTGAGTTGCAGCCGGTGTGAGTTCGGAGAGATGGAGTCCATGACGCACCAGGAGATGGACGCCTACGTCGCCGAGGCGCACTACCGCATGGGCAACTTCGGAGCCGCGGCGGATATCGTTAACAAGACGCGCATGGAGGCCGGACTGCCTCCGGCGCCGTCGAACCCTACCGACGCGGTGCCGTCGAACGCGAACGGCGAGTGTACGCCCCGCAAGCGGTACGATGTGCAGGGGCGCTGCGGCAACCTGCGCGATGCGATGTGGTTCGAGCACTTCGAGAATGTGTTCAACGTGTTCGGCGGACTCGAATTCTGGCATGGGCGTCGTAACGACATCATGCCGGCGGGGAGTGCGTTGCAATTGCCGATCCCGGCAGCGGATCTTGAGGTCCTGCAGCGCGACATCTACACGTTCGGCGGGGGAGAGGCGAGTTCGGCCGGCAACCCCATACCGCCATCGATCGTGCCGGGCAGTCTCGACGCTGCGCTGCAGCGTGCGGCGTTCTCGCTGGAGCGTCTGCAGAGGAGTCTCGCGGCCGAGAGTCGAGCGGCAAACGCCGATCTCGTCGTTCGTTAGCACTTCCTCTGCGGAGGATTTCGCGCGGGGGTGCCTGCGGGCGCCTTCGGGTTGGCGGCGGAGGCCACCGGGTTCGTCCCGGTGGCCTCCGCGCATCCGGGACCCGATGTGTCAGAAACGGGGGACTTCGGACGTTTCCTCGTTGTGTGGCGGTCGCCCGCCGCACTAGCTTCCGGTGGTAGATATGGTTTCGAGCAAGAGTACAGAGGCATACATGAGACTGAGAGCCACGCACTTCCTGGCGACATGCGCGGTCCTGATCGGTTTGGCCGGCGCTTCCGTGACCGGGTGTTTGGACCTCAACGTCGGGCCCACGGTTCCGTCCGTCGATTCGACGGAAGACACCACGCTCGATGAGCCGGGTATCACGAACCCGGGGAACAGCATCGTCCCGACCCTTCCGGAGAGTCGCTAGCACTCCGGACGTCCGGCGCGCCTTGACGGGGCTCGGCCGTCCATCTTCCGGCAGTGACTCCGCGCTGCGGGCCGTGGCCCTCGGGATGGGCTCGAATCTGGGCTCTCGCATCGACCATCTGCGCGCCGCCGCGCGGCGTTTGGCGAAGGCGGGGCTGGTCGAGCCCCGGTTCTCGAGGGTCTATGAGACCGCGCCAGCATACGGTCTGGACCAACCCGCCTACCTGAATGCCTGCTGCGTCGGCCGGACCCGTCTCGGGCCCCGCGCGCTGCTCGTCTCGCTCAAGGACCTCGAGTCGCGGGCGGGTCGCGACCTGAAGGCGCCGAGGTTCTCCCCTCGCCCCCTCGATCTCGATATCCTTCTGTACGCGAACGAAGTGATCGAGATGCCGCACCTCGCGATTCCGCACGGCGCGCTCGCGGAGCGAGCCTTCGTTCTCCTGCCGCTCGCGGAAATCGCCGGCGCCTGGCGACATCCCGCGCTCGGGCGCTCGATCGCCGAGTTGGCGGATGCTGTCGACCCGGAGGGTGTCGCCGTCACGAAGCTACGCTTAACGGACGCTTCCGATGGGGGCTCATGAGCCGCAGGACTCTGGAGGTCAGGGCCGCTGGAGATGGGGGCTACCCGATTCACATCGAACCGGGCCTGCTCCGCGACGCGGCGTCGGTCTGCCGGGCGTACGCGCCGGCGCACCGATACGCAGTGATCGCGGATTCGCAGGTCGCGCGGCTCTATGGTGCCGGGGTCGTCTCCTGCCTGGAGGATGCCGGTCTCGCCGCCGACCTGTTGCCGTTTCCGGCGGGCGAGTGGAACAAGAGCCGGGAGCAGTGGGCCGTGCTGAGCGATCGCATGCTTCACGCGCGGTTCGGCCGCGATTCGGCCGTCGTCGCGCTCGGAGGCGGGGTTGCGGGCGATCTGGCCGGTTTCGTCGCGGCCACGTACATGCGCGGCGTTCCCGTCATCCAGATTCCCACCACGCTTCTGGCCATGCTGGACAGTTCCGTGGGAGGGAAGACGGGGGTCGACACCGAGGCGGGCAAGAACCTGATCGGGGCTTTCCATCACCCGTCGGCCGTGCTCATCGATCCCGCCGTGCTGGAAACGCTGCCGCGGCACCAGCGCTGCGCCGGGCTGGCGGAGGCCGTGAAGACGGCGGCGATTCTCGATGTCAGACTCTGGGACTGGATGGTGCGCGAGGCTTCGGCGCTGTCGAGCGGCGATCCGGAGGCATCGTCGGAACTCATCGAGCGCGTCGTGCGGCACAAGGCGGCGGTGGTCGGCGATGACCCGCTGGAGCACGGCCGCCGCGAGATCCTGAATTTCGGACACACTGTCGGCCACGCGCTGGAAGCACTCGAGGGCTACAAGCTCCTCCATGGCGAGGCCGTCGCCGCGGGCATGCGCGTCGAATCGCGTCTCGGAGAACAGCTCGGGATCACCGAGCGCGGGACATCGGAACGGCTCGCCGGGCTGCTGGAAGCGTGCGGGCTGGGCGGCGACTGGGAGACCGACCGCGAGCCAACCGAGATTCGGGACGCGATGTCGAAGGACAAGAAGGCACGTCTGGACCGGATCCGCTGCGTATTCCTCGCGCGGCTCGGCGAAGTGGCCACCGACGCGGATGGACGGCACAGCTTCGGTCTCGGCGACGAAGACCTCGGACAACCTTTCGCGACGGCTTTACGGCCGGCCGCGGGGGGTTGAGATTATCGGAAGTGATCCCAGCCGAACCGTCACCGACCTCCACGCTCAGCGTCGCCGGCCTCTTCACCCGGCACGCGGAGTTGAGCCCGCAAGCGCCCTGCATATGGGCGGAGGGCGGGTCGTGGAGCTATTCCCGCGTCGCCGCGCAGGCGCGCGCCCTCGCCGTGGGGCTTCACAACCTGGGGGTCGAGCCCGGGGACCGCGTCGCGGTCCAGCTCCCCAACTGGCCCGAATTCGTGGTCTCCGCCCTCGCGGTCGCGGAAGCGGGCGCCGTCCTCGTGCCCATCGGTCCGAACTGTTCGCCGCGCGAGCTGCGCTTCACGTTGCGGAATTCCGAGGCGGCCGTCGCGATCACGGCGGAGAACTGGAACGGTGTGGACTATCTCCAGCGTTTCGAGAACCTCCTCACGCGGTTGCCCGACCTTCAGTACGTGGTGACGGTCGGAGATGAGGACCTCTGGTACGACGACCGGATCTTCCAGTTCGAAGACCTCGTCGCGAGCGGCCGCGGTCGGGAAGTCCCTCCGGCGGAGGTGGACTTGCGCCGGGATCCCTGCGCGATTCTGTACACGCCCGGGACTACGGGGGCCCCGAAGGGAGTGGTCCTCACGCACGACAACCTGGTGCGGACGGCTCTCGCGACGGCTGCCCGGCTGGAATTGGAAGGCGACGACCGAACGCTCTGCATCGTCCCGCTGCCGAACATCTTCGGGCTCATCGCCCTGCTCACGACGCTCGGCACGGGAGGGGCGCTGGTGCTGCAGGAGACCTTCGACGCAACCGGTGCGCTCGCGCTCGCGCGGGAGCACGAGGCCACCGTCGTTCACGGCGTCCCGACCATGTTCGTGATGCTGTTGCGGGCGCTGGAACAGGGTGGGCCCCGGCCCGACTCGCTGCATACCGGCGTCATCGCGGGCGCCCCGGTCGGCGACGCCCTGGTGCGCGAGGTGCGGCGTCGCCTGATCCCCGAACTCGAGAGCGCCTACGGCCTCACAGAGACCTCCCCCACGGTCTCGATCACGACCCGGTCGGATCCCGAGTCGAAGCGGGCCCACACCGTGGGTCGCCCGCTCGATGGAGTCGAACTCAAGGTGCTTGACGAGGCCGGCGGGGAACTCCCCAACGAGTCCGTGGGCGAACTCGCCGTGCGTGGCTTCAACGTGATGCGCGGGTACTTCCGTCAACCTGGCCAGACCCGAAAAACCATGACGGAAGACGGCTTCCTGAAGACCGGCGACCTTGCGATGGTCGACCCCGAGGGTTACCTGCATATCGTCGGTCGCTTGAGCGACGTGATTCTGCGGGGCGGTAACAGCGTCCACCCCGCAGAAATCGAAGCGCAGCTCCGATCCCACCCGGCGGTGGAAGAAGCGGTGGTTCTCGGGATCCCCAACGACGTGCTGGGCGAACTCGTCTGTGCCTGCGTGATCACTGCCGAAGGGGCCCTGATCACGGCCGACGAAATCCGCGATTTCTGCCACGAATCTCTGGCAGAGCACAGAGTGCCGGATCTCATTCACTTTCTGGATGAGCTTCCGGAGGCCTCCAGCGTACAGGCGCGCCGCGTGAACCTGGCCCGCATCGTACGCGCCGAGGCCGAATAGACCAGATCGCCGCGGCGGTCGCCGGGCAAAGCGGCCCGCGACCGGACCGGCGAGAACGCGAACGGCGGTTCGTAGACCCCTCTCACCATCCCCCCCGCCACCGGGGGCGAGGCAGAGGGGCCTCACCGGGCCGTTCGCGGCAACGAACGGAACAAGAGGACATGAACGACATGTACACGCGGGCGCCTCACCGGCGCCCCTCCGCCGATATGGCAGACGCCGCGGCGCTTCTCATCGATTTTGACAACGTGACCATGGGGATCCGGTCCAACCTGGGACAGGAACTCCGAAACTTCCTCGATTCGGACATCATTCGCGGCAAGGTGGCCGTCCAGCGGGCGTACGCCGACTGGCGACGCTATCCCCAGTATATCGTGCCGCTCTCCGAATCCTCGGTCGATCTCATCTTCGCGCCCGCCTACGGGTCGTCGAAGAAGAACGCTACCGATATCCGGCTCGCGATCGACGCGCTCGAACTGGTGTTCACGCGCCCGGAGATCGGGACCTTCATCCTCCTCTCGGGCGACTCCGACTTTTCGAGCCTCGTGCTGAAACTGAAGGAGTACGGGAAGTATGTGATCGGCGTGGGGCTCCAGGAGTCCACTTCCGACATCCTCGTCCAGAACTGCGACGAGTACTACAGCTACAACCGCCTGTCCGGGCTCAGATCGGCCGACGAAATCCAGACGGAGAAGCACGATCCGTGGGAATTGACGAGCAGGGCCGTGGCGCGCATGGCCGAGCGCGGCGATGTCATGCGCTCGGATCGCCTGAAGCAGGTGATGCTGGAGATGGACCCGGGCTTCGACGAGAAGACCGCCGGTTTCTCCCGGTTCAATCGATTTCTGGGCGAGGCGGCCAAGCGCGATCGAATCGTGCTGCAGAAGCGGGAAAACGGCCAATACGACATCGGCCTGCCGTCCGGCACGGCGTCGGCATCGGCGGCGGCAGCCGACGCCGTATCCTCCAGGGGAGAGACGGCGCCAGCCAGGAGCCGCGGCCGCCGCGGCCGCCGCGGAGGCTCCGGCCGCGGTCGCGCGTCCGCCCCGGAAGCCTCGGAAGCGCGCACGCCCGCGAAGGCCCGAAAGCCGTCGGCGAAGACAACGACCTCTCCGGCAGCGGCCGTTGAAGGGGCCTACGACGCGCTGAGGCGCGCGGTAGCCGAACTCTCGCGCGACGGCGCTCCGGTCCGCGATTCCATGGCGAAGCGGAAGCTCCTGCAGTACGACGCCGCCTTCGATGAAGGCAGCTTCGGCTTCAGCAAGTTCAGCCTGTTCCTGCGGGCAGCGCACGAGGCGGGCATCGTCCGGATGTCCCGGCATGAAGACGGCAATCACTATCTGACCGTGGCGGACGCACCGGCCGCCCCTGCACGCAAGGCCGAGTCGGCGCCAGCCGGGAGCCAGGAGGAGGCGGGTGGGCGGTCTCCGCTGTCCGCCGCGG
Source organism: Candidatus Palauibacter australiensis (assembly GCA_026705295.1). Classification (NCBI taxonomy): domain Bacteria; kingdom Pseudomonadati; phylum Gemmatimonadota; class Gemmatimonadia; order Candidatus Palauibacterales; family Candidatus Palauibacteraceae; genus Candidatus Palauibacter; species Candidatus Palauibacter australiensis. The sequence continues at coordinate 6,933 of JAPPBA010000140.1, read as the reverse complement.
CCAGAGCGGCGCGCAAGACGCTCGGCCGCTTTCGGCGAGGGCCGGCGGCCCGAGGCGAGTCGGCGCCGCCGAGCGAACCGGCGCCCCGCACCGAGGCGTCGTCTCCGAGCAAGCCGGCGTCGCGGAGCAAGCCCGCGCCCCGGAGCCAATCCGCGCCCCGGAGCCAATCCGCGCCCCGACGTGCACCATCGTCCCCGGCGGACAGTGCGGACACGCCGCGTCAGCCAAAGAAGCCGGCTCCGCGGCGGAAGGCGGAGACGCCTCGGGCCGACCGCGGCGGTAAGGACCCGTCCGGCCCGCGGGGTGAGAAAGCGGCCGCGAAAGGCCGGGCGGATCGGCGGCGGCCGGAGCAGCGAGGCGGCCCGACTGCCGAGCGCCGCGGGCAGCCGAAGGCGCGGGAACCGCGTGGCCCGGAGCCGAGGCGCGAGGAGGCGACGGCAAAGAGGGAGCCTGCGGCGTCGGCGCCGAAGCCCGAGCCGAAAGCCGCAGAGAGCCAGCCGAGCGCCCGCGAGACGACGCCTTCCCGGCGAACGCTGGGGCGCTACCGGTCGGGGTCCCGCGGGCGGACGGCCGCGGCGGATCCGGCGAAGAAGGCGGGTGCGCCTCGTATCGGTCCGGTGGCCGATGCGGAGCCCGCCACGGAGAAGAAGAAGGCGGATTCGAAGCGCGCGGACGTCCCGACCCGCGACAAGCCGGCGGCCCGCAAGAGTGGAAGGGCCGGCAAGTCGACCCGCGGAACCGCGCAGCCGGCCGCAAAGCCGGCCGGAGGACCTGTCGGACACATGGTCCGCAACTATGCGGGCGTCGGGAAGCGGACCGCGGAGGTGCTCGTCGACCACTTTGGCGACCGCGTATTCGAGGTCATCGACTCCGAGCCGGCGCGCCTGACCGAGGTCCTCTCGGAAGGTCGCGCGAGAGTGGTTCGCGAGGCCCGGCGCGCCGAGCTGGAAGGCTGAACGACCCGGCCGGTCCGGATCCCGGATCCGGACCGATCGGCGTCGACTTTCTTTCCCGCCCCGCCGCCGAGGTGGCGCGGGCGCTGCTGGGCTGCACGGTACGTTCCGACTGCGCCGGCGAGCGGACGGTCGGCCGGATCGTCGAAACCGAAGCCTACACGGGGCCCGAGGACGACGCCTGCCACGCGGCGGAGCGAATCGGTCGTACCGCACGGAACGCACCGCTGTTCGGACCTCCGGGCACCGCGTACATCCACCGCAACTACGGCATCCACTGGCTCTTGAACGTGGTCACGGGACCGGAGGGCTTCCCGGCCGGCGTCCTCCTCCGAGCCGTCGAGCCCACCGAGGGTCTCGACGTCATGCGCCGCCGCCGCGGCCGCGCCGAACTCACGAACGGTCCGGCCCGACTCGCCCAGGCGCTCGCGGTGGGCCCCGAAATGCAGGGGCATAGACTCGATCACCCTCCGCTCTCGCTGCATTGGGGAGAGCCGGTCCCGGAGGCATCCGTACAGGTGACTACCCGGATCGGGATCTCGCGCGCGGCAGACCGACCCCTCAGGTTCTACGATCGACGGAGCCGCTGGGTCTCGAAGCGCTGACTCGCCGTCGCGGGCCGCACCGGCGAGTCACGGGCTGCTAAACGCCGGGAGGACGTGAATGGCCGAAATCGCTCTGCAGGAAGTCGGAACGTACGGCTTCGCCTCGCTTCTTCCCCCCCTGCTGGCCATTGGGCTCGCGATCTACACCCGCCAGGTCTTCCTCTCCCTGGCGGCCGGCATCTGGCTCGGGCACACGATTCTCTCCGGCTGGAACCCGGCTGCCGGCGCCGCGGGGGCGATCGATGGCGCGATAGGCGTGTTGGGCGACGCGGGCAACGCCCGGGTCATCGTCTTCACTTTCCTGATCGGCGCCCTCATCGCCACGGTGGAGGCGAACGGCGGAATGCGGGGCTTCGTGCGCTGGGTCGAGGAGGCCCGCTGGGTGACGAACGCCCGGCGCGCCCAGATCATGGCCTGGCTGATCGGGATCGTCGTCTTCATCGAATCGAATCTCACCATCCTCGTCGCGGGTTCCGTGTCGCGGCCCCTTTTCGACCGCTTCCGCATCTCACGAGAGAAGCTGGCCTACATCGTCGACTCGACCTCGGCGCCCGTCTGCATCCTGATTCCGTTCAACGCGTGGGGCGCGCTGGTTCTGGGGATCCTGACCGAGCAGGGCGTGGGGAACCCGCTCGGCGTCTTTCTCGTCGCGATTCCGCTCAACCTCTACGCCGTCGCGGCCCTTATCCTCGCGGGCCTGACCGCCTTCCGGGGCTGGAACTGGGGCCCGATGAAGAAGGCCGAGGCGCGCACGCGGGACGGACGTCTCCACTGGGACCACGCGGTGGCGCTGGCGGACCCGGAGGAGATCGCGCCGCCGCCGGCCGAGGGCGTCGCGCTCAAGCCCCGCAACATGCTGATCCCGATCGCGGCCATGGTCGTCTCCATGCCCGTCTTCATGTGGGTCACGGGCGGTGGCGACATCAGGGAGGGCTCGGGCTCGACGAGCGTCTTGTGGGCCGTGATCGTCGGGCTGGGGCTTGCCTGGGTCCTCGCGCTCGCGCAGCGCTCCCTCAATCTGGAGAGCCTGAGCCGGGTCGGACTGAAGGGTGCCGGGGCGCTCACCGGGATGGCGGTCGTCCTCTGGCTCGCGCTATCGCTCGGGGACGTGACGCGGTCGCTGGGGACGGGTCTCTACGCGGCGGGCATCGTCGGAGACACCTTCCCGCTCATGGCGCTGCTGCCGCTGGTGTTCGTCGTCACGGGCGCGATCGCCTTCGCCACCGGGAGCAGCTGGGGGACTTTCGCGATCATGCTCGCGGTGGCCATACCGCTCGCAAACGCCCTCGGCCTGCCGCCCGCGCCCTTCGTGGCGGCGGTGCTGTCGGGCGGCATCTTCGGCGACCACTGCAGCCCGATCAGCGATACCACGATCATCGCCTCCCTCGCGTCGGCCACCGATCACATTGAGCACGTCCGCACGCAGATTCCGTATGCGCTCGTCGCGGGCGGGATCGCGACCGCGGGCTTTGCCGTCGTCGGGGCGCTGATGTGAAGCACGTCCTGCCCGTCTCCTGGACGGAGGCTGGCGGGTGCGGACGGGTCGGCGGGATTGCCCTGACGGAACTCGCCGGCCGATTCGGGACCCCGCTGGTCGTCGTCGACGAAAGCCACGTCGAGGACCGCCTCGCCCGCTTTCGCGCCGCCTTCGGAGCGGAGGCCGGGCTGACGTACGCCGGCAAGGCCTTCCTGTGCGGCGCCCTCGTGCGGCTCCTGGCGCGGGAGGGCTGGCTCGTGGATGTCGTCTCAGGCGGGGAACTCGAACTCGTGCGGCGGGCCGGGTTCCCGATGCGCCACGTCATCCTGCACGGGAACGCAAAGTCGGCCGCCGAGTTGGAACGGGCCATCGAGTACCGGGTGGGGCGGATCGTGCTCGACCATCCCGACGAGGTCGATGACCTGCGGAAAGCTGCCGCCGCGGTCGGATCCGACCATCGTCCCGAACTGCTCCTGCGGCTGAACGTGGACCTGACGCCGGAGACGCACGAGAAAGTGCGGACCGTGGGGCCGGGCACGCATTTCGGGATGGCGCCTCCCGTCGCCGCGTCCGTCGCGCGCCGGATCGCCGGCAGTCGGGGGTGGCGCTTGACCGGCATCCACATCCACGCGGGCAGCCAGATTCGGGATCCCGCGCTCTTCTCCCGCATCGCGGAGGCGGCGGTGGATTTCGTCGCGCCCTTGCGGCGCTGCTTTCCCGAGACGGTCGATCTGGATCTCGGCGGGGGGCTTGCGGCGCCGTACCGCGCCGGCGAAGACGTGCCCTCACCGTGGGAATACGCCGAGGCGCTGAAGGCGGGTCTGGACCGGTCCGACGCGGAGGCGCGGCTGGGCGCGTACCGGCTCATCGTCGAACCGGGCCGGTCGGTGATCGCGAACGCGGGCCTCACTCTTTACACGATTCACGCGCGCAAGCGCCTCGATGAGGCCGGCGAGGCGGTGGCCGTGGACGGGGGGCTCTCGGACAACCCGCGCCCCTCGCTGTACGGGGCGAGTTACGAGGTGCTCAACGCGTCGCGCCCGCGCGGCGAGGCTCGACGGAAGTTTCGCGTCGTGGGGAGGCACTGCGAGTCGGGCGACGTGATCGCGACGGCGGCGACGCTGCCCGGCGACACAGCCGTGGGCGACGTCCTCGCCATCCCGGGCACGGGCGCCTACGTGTTCGCGATGTCGAGCCGGTACAACGGGGTCGGACGCCCCGCCGTCGTGTTCGTGCGGGACGGCGCGGCGCGGGAGGTGGTTCGCCGCGAAACGGACGACGATCTACTGGCGTGCGACCTTGCGCTCGCCGGCCCGGAGCCGGCCCGGGGCGCCCAGCAGTCCGTGGCAGAGCCCCGCGTCAGCGCCGCCGCAGTTCGGCCGTCGCGAGCACGTTGACGTCGGGGCATCGACCCCGCAGCTCGCCCTCCGTCTTGCGAAGCGACTTCCCGCGCCCCACCGTGGCGGCGCATGCTCCGTCGGGCGAAGACCCGGCGTCTGTCCGATTCCATTGCGAAACGAAGTCCGTCATCCTGCCCGCTCTCGAAGAAACGCCCGCCGGTTCGGCGGTCCGGCCGCTCGGCCCGCGACTCATGAGACTGTACGCACGTGAGTGAGGAAGGGCACCCCTTCGCCCGACTCGGACTCTCCCCCGATCTCGTCGAGGCGGTGGCGAGGGCGGGCTACGTCGAGCCCACCGGGATCCAGCGCCAGGCGATCCCCGCCATCCTCGCGGGCCACGACGTTCTCGGCACCGCCCACACGGGCACCGGCAAGACGGCGGCCTTCGCCCTCCCCGCCGTGCAACGTCTTGCGGCCTCGGACCAGTCCGCCGCCCCGCGGGGCCTCGTCATCACGCCGACGCGCGAGCTGGCGCAGCAGGTGGGAGCGGCGGTCACGGCATACGGCGCCTCATCTTCCATCGAATCCGTCGTCGTCCACGGCGGCACCCCGCTGGGGCCCGAGAGGGCCGAACTCTCGTTCGGGTGCGACGTGCTCGTCGCCACACCGGGCCGGTTGCTCGACCACATCAAGCGCGGGAACGCGGACCTGTCCCGCGTCGAGGTGCTCGTGCTCGACGAAGCCGACCGCATGCTCGACATGGGGTTCATAGACGATGTGAAGGAGATCGTACGTCACACGCCCGATGACCGGCAGACGCTTCTCTTCTCGGCGACGATGCCCGATGGCGTCCGGTGGCTCGCCCATCAGCTGATGACCGACCCCGAAGAGGTGCAGGTGGGTCGGGAGACCGCGGCGGAGGGCATCCGCCAGGTCCTCCATCCGGTCGACTGGTCGCAGAAGCACGCACTCCTTCACCACCTGCTCGGCGAGTGGCCGGAGGGACAGGTGCTCGTCTTCACGCGGACGCGGGTGACGGCGACCTACCTCGCCGACTATCTGCGCTCGCACGACGTCGCGGTGGCGGGGCTGCACGGCGGCAAGCACCAGGACCAGCGCGACAAGGCGCTGCGGCGCTTCCGCGAAGGCTCGATCCGCGTCCTCGTCGCCACGAACGTGGCCGCGAGAGGTCTGGATATCCGCGGCATCCGCCATGTCGTGAACTTCGACGTGCCCGAAGATCCCAGAGACTACGTGCACCGTGTGGGCCGCACCGCCCGCGGCGACGACACCGGCGACGCGATCACGCTCATGGCCGCGAGCGACTGGGTCGAGATCCGCGCCATCGAACGCCTTCTGGGCGAGACGATCGAGCGCCGCGTCGTCCCCGGCTTCGAACCCGACGTGGAGCCGCCCCCCCCGGAGGAGCCGGAGGTCGAGCGCCCCGAGCCCACCGCACTGAGACGCGGAATCCGACGACGGCGCTAGACGCCAGGCGACCTGCGGCCCGGCTTTCGCTCCGCGCGGGGCTGGGCCCATATTCGGCTGTTGGCTCGTTCGGTTCCTCCTTCGCGGAGTTTTCATCATGTCCGTCGGTACGTCTGTCGTCGCCCGCCTCGGCTCCCGTTTCCACCGCAGCTCCATGGCCCCGCGGGTGTCGCTGGCGGCCTTGCTGCTGGTGCTGCTGCCCATGGTCGCCGAAGCCCAGCGCACCGCCAAGCCGGTCCTGCACGGGCGGCACTGGATGGCGATCACCGGCAAGCCGCTCGGCGCCACCGCCGGGGCGCGCATGTTCCACCAGGGTGGGAACGCCGTCGACGCGGCCGCCGCCATGCTCGCCGCGACCTCCACGATGTGGGACGTGCTCTCGTGGGGAGGGGAGACGCAGGCGCTCGTCTATCACCCCGGAGAACAGCGCGTGATCGGCGTGAATGCGCTCGGCGTGGCTCCCACCGGCGCGACCCCCGAACACTACCGCGGGGAGGGCCACGACAACTTCCCGCCCGAGTTCGGTCCTCTCTCGGCCGTGACCCCCGGCACGCCCGGCGGGCTCATGACGATGCTCGCCGAATGGGGCCGGCTGAGCCTCGCCGAGGTGCTTCAGCCCTCGATCGAGATGGCGGACGGATACCCGATCGAAGCGGACGCGGCGCGCCGCATCCGGAATACGGTGGACGAGATTCGGCAGTGGCCATCGTCCATGGATGTGTACTTCACCCACCCGGACGACGCGGAGAACCCGGGCCCGCGGGAGGGCGAGATCTTCCGGCAGCCCGGCCTCAAGCGGACGCTCGAGCGGCTCGTGGAAGCCGAAGCCGCGGCGCTGGCCGGAGGCGCCACCCGCAAGGAGGCGATCTACGCCGCCTACGACGCCTTCTACCGGGGCGACATCGCGGCGGACTTCGTGGCGGGGGCGCAGGCGGCCGGAGCGCTCATCACGATGGAGGACATGGCGAACTGGCAGGTATATCTCGAGGAACCCGTCACCGCCAACTACAAGGGGATCGACGTCTACAAGCTCACGACCTGGGTCCAGGGCCCCGTCATGCTGCAGGCGC
>JAPPBA010000139.1 GCA_026705295.1 Candidatus Palauibacter australiensis | reverse complement strand
GTCCGTGTTGCCGAGGACGGAGAGCGAGTGGCGCTCCGGGTGCGGCATGAGCCCAAGGATGTTCCCCTCCGCGTTCGCGATCCCGGCGATGTTGCGCGCCGAGCCGTTGGGGTTCGCGGCGTCCGTCGCCTGTCCGCGCCGGTCGACGTAGCGGAACACGACCCGGTCCTCCGCCTCGAGTTCGTCGAGCGTCGAGCTCTCCGCGACGAACTGGCCCTCGCCGTGCGCGATCGGGATATGGAGCCGGTCGCCCTCGGCATAGGCCGACGTGAACGGCGTCCCGGCGTTCTCCACGCGGAGTCCGACGTCGTGGCAGCGGAAGCGAAGGTTCCGGTTCCGGACGAGCGCCCCCGGCAGGAGGTGTGCCTCGCACAGCACCTGGAATCCGTTGCAGATCCCGAGCGTGAGCCCGCCGGAGCGCGCGAAGTCGATCACCTCGCCCATGATCGGGCTGAAGCGGGCGATCGCCCCCGCCCGCAGGTAATCTCCGTACGAGAATCCGCCCGGCAGCACGACGACGTCCACCCCCCCGAGGTCCGTCGACTTGTGCCACAGGTACGTGGCGCTCTCTCCCAGCCCCTCCGTCACGGCCCGGTACACGTCCGCATCGCAGTTCGAGCCCGGGAACCGCACGATGCCCACCTTCATGCCCACCTTCATCCCAACCTCCATCCCCGCCGTCATCCGTTCACCCCTCCCGCACGCGCACGACGTAGTCTTCGATGATCGGGTTCGCGATCAGTTGCTCGCACATCTTCTCCGTGGAGGCCTTGGCCGTCTCCGCCTCATCGGCCTCGACCTCGAGACGGATCAGCCGCCCGGCGCGCACGGAGTGGACGCCTTCGTAGCCGAGGTTCCCGAGCGCCCGGCGGATCGTCTCGCCCGCCGGATCGAGAATCCCCTCCCGCGGCGTGACCCGGACATCCACGGACCAGACCCGGCTCATGCGGGCGCCTCGTAGAGTTCGTGGCCCGCGATGCGCCGGAAGGCCTCCAGATAGCGCTCCGAGGTCGTGCGGATGACCTCTTCCGGGAGCGCCGGGGCCGGCGGCGTCTTGTCCCATTCCCCGCGCCCGACGATCTCCTGCAGGTGGTCGCGCACGGGCTGCTTGTCGAGCGAGGGCTGGCCGCCCCCGATCCGGTACGAATCGGCGGGCCAGAAGCGGGAGGAGTCGGGGGTCATCACCTCGTCGATGAGGATGAGGCGCCCATCCGCCCCGCGCCCGAACTCGTACTTCGTGTCGGCGAGGATGATGCCGCGCTCGCGGAGCGTGTCGCGGCCCGCGGCGTAGAGCGCGAGGCTGATGTCGCGCAGTTCCCCCGCGAGTTCCGCCCCCACGATGTCGCACATGCGGTCGAAGGTGATGTTCTCGTCGTGGAGCCCCTGCTCGGCCTTCGTCGAAGGCGAGAAGATCGGTTCCGGATACTCCTCCGACTCCCGCAGCCCCTCCGGCAGGGGCTCGCCGGCCAGCGTCCCGTGGCGGCTGTACTCCTTCCACGCGGAGCCGGAGATGAAGCCCCGCACGATGCACTCGACGGGCAGGGGCCGCGCCTTCTCGACCAGCATGGCGCGGTGTCCCCACGTGTCGGTCGTGCCGGCGAGTTCCGGCACCGCCTCGGCGATCGCCGCCGGGTCGCTCGCGACGCGGTGGTTGCCCACGATGTCCGTCGTGCGGTCGAACCAGAACGCGGAGAGTTGGGTGAGCACGGCCCCCTTGTGGGGGATCGGGTTCGGGATCACGCAGTCGAAGGCGCTGATGCGGTCGCTGGCGACCATCAGGATGCGGTCGTCGAGATCGTACATCGAGCGCACCTTCCCCTTGCGGAGAAGCGGCAGCGGGAGGTCGATGTCGTGCAGCGCGGCCGGCGCGTCGGCGCCGAGCGTGGTCTGTGTCATGGTGTCCTTTCGAGTGTCCTTTCGGGAGTCACGGGTTCGGGTCCGGCCGCGTTCCCGCGGGAACGCCGCGTCCGACGCGTCCCACGCGTCATACGCATCATACGCGGACCTCTTCGGCGGGTCGCGGCGCGCCCGCGGCCTCGAACAGCGGGTCGATCCTCGTGGTCAGGAAGCGCTCCACCTGGTGGGCGGAGCGGCCGACGAGCCGGTGCGGGTCGGCGAGCGCGTGGAGTTCCTCCATGCCGAGCCCGAAGGCGCCGTCGGCGGCGATGCGCGCGAAGAAGTCGTTGTCCTCCGCGCCCTCGTCGAGCCGTTCGCGCGCGGCCAGGGCGTGTCCCCGCACCCGTTCGTGCAGGTCCTGCCGGTCGCCGCCCCGCCGCACGCCCGCGATGAGGATCTCCTCGGTGACCATGAAGGGGAGGGCCCGGCCCAGCCGGCGCGCCACGACGGCCGGGTGGACGACGAGTCCCGCACTCACGTTGCGCGCGAGGATGAGGAGGGCGTCCGCCGACAGGTAGCCCTCGGGCAGCGAGATGCGGCGGTTCGCGGAGTCGTCGAGCGTGCGCTCGAACCACTGCACGGAGGCGGTCCACGACGCGTCGAGTTCCAGCGTGCAGAGGTGCCGCGCCAGCGCGCAGATCCGCTCGCTCCGCATGGGGTTGCGCTTGTAGGGCATCGCCGACGAGCCGATCTGGTGCTTCCCGAACGGCTCCTCGATCTCGCCGAACGCCTGCAGAATCCGGATGTCGTGCCCGAAGCGCGCCGTCGAGGCGCCGATGCCGGCGAGCACCGCGAGCGCCCGGTGGTCCACCTTCCGCGGGTACGTCTGGCCGATCACATCGTACGTCCCGGCGAAGCCGAAGCGCGCCGCGAGCCGCTCGTTGAGCCGGTCCACCTTCCCCCCGTCCCCTTCGAACAGTTCGAGGAACGTCGCCTCCGTCCCCGTCGTGCCCCGGGCGCCCCGGAAGCGGAGTTCCGCCCGCACGGCTTCGACCTGCTCGAGGTCGAAGAGGAGGTCCTGGAGCCAGAGGCAGGCGCGCTTCCCGATCGTCGTCGGCTGGGCCGGCTGCAGGTGCGTGTAGCCGAGGGTCGGCTCGGCGGCCTGTGCGCGGGCGAAGGCGGCGAGGTCCTCGATCGTCCCCAGCAGCCGGTCGCGCACGATGTCGAGACCCTGCTGGTGCTGGATGAGGCCGTGGTTATCGCCTACGAAGGCGCTCGTCGCGCCGAGGTGGATGTACTTCCGAGCCTCCGGGGCGACCTCGCCGAAGTGATGCACGTGCGCCATCACATCGTGACGGAGGTCGCGCTCGATGACGGCGATGCGGTCGAGGTCGATCTGCTCCCGCGCCGCGTGCATGGCGACGATGGCGTCGTTGGGAATCTCGACCCCGAGCGCCCGTTCTTCCTCGGCGAGCGCAATCCACAGGTCGCGCCAGACGAGCGCCTGCATGCGAGGGGAGAAGATCGCCGCCATCTCGCTCGAGGCGTAGCGGTCGATGAGAGGATGTGGGTAGTGACGTTCCGCCATCAGAGGCGCAGTCCAGTCCAGCCAGCGGCCCTCCCGGGGCGACCTCGGTCGCCGTAAGGTCGCAGTCTAGCCCATGATCAGCGGACGCGGAAGGGCTGGAGGTATCCGATCTCCGTCCCGCGCGCGATGTAGAGTTGCACCGAGCCGTCGCGGGAGCGCGCGTAGTAATCGAAGAGTTCGCCCGCGTCCTCGGCGGAGCGCACCTCGTTGCGGTTGATGCTGAGGATGACGTCCCCCTCGCGGAGCCTCGTCCCGCGCGCCTCTTCGCCGACCGACGCGATGAGCGCGCCGGCGTCGACCCGGAGGTTGAGTTCCTGCTGGATCTGCGGCGTGACCGTGATCAGCCGGAGCCCCGCGAGCACCTCGATGCGCTCGGCCCGTCCGGTGGGCACCTCGTCCAGCCGGAAGCGCGCCTGGAGTTCACGTCCCCCCCGCTGGAAGGTCACGTCCACCGTCGATCCCACCCCTGAATCCACCAGCCCCACCTGCCAGTCGAGATCGTGGTTGATGACGCGCCCGTTGAGGGTCACGATCTCGTCCCCCGCCTGCAGTCCGGCATCGTCCGCCGGCGTCCCATCCAGGACCTCGACGACGAGCGGGCGGCCGAAGACGGACTCGGGGTCGGGCCGGTCGGTGAGCACCTGCAGTCCCGCCCAGGGCCGGCGCACGCGCCCGAACTGGAGGAGTTCGGAGGCGACGACGAGCGCCCGGTCGATGGGGATCGCGAAGCCCATCCCCTCCGATCCCCCCGAGCGCGAGAAGATCGAGCTGTTCACGCCGATGACGTCGCCGTCCGCGTTCGCGAGCGGACCGCCGGAGTTGCCCGGGTTGATCGAGGCGTCGGTCTGGATCATGTCGGCGTAGAGCACCTCCTGGCCGCCCGCCGCCTGGATGTCGCGCCCCACGCCACTGACGACGCCCGAGGTCACGGTCGCCTCGGTGTTGCGGAGGGCGTAGCCGGACGGGTTGCCGAGCGCCACCGCGGGTTCCCCGATGAGAAGGTTCGAGGACGAGCCCAGCGGCGCCGCGGGCACCCGGCCCGGGGGAACTCTCACGACGGCGAGGTCGGTGAGTTCATCGAAGCCGACCACTTCGGCCTCGAACCGCTGCCCGTCGCGGTCCACGACCTCGATGCGGTCCGCCCCGCTCACGACGTGCGCGTTCGTGATGATCGTGCCCGCGTCGTCGATCGCGAACCCGGAGCCCAGACCCGCCTCGACCCGGGAACGGCCGCCGCGGTTGAAGAAGCGGGTGAACATGTCCTGCGACTGGACGGTCCGCTCCGTCCGCAGGCTCACGACCGAGGGGAGCACGCGGACCGCGGCGATGACGGTGGGCGTCCGCCGGGCCCCCGAGATCTCGGCCAGCGACTGGGGCTCGGGCCGGTTCGCGGGGTCGGCCAGCGAGGTGCGCGCGAACGGGTTGTCCGCGGGCCGGCTCTCCTCCGGCGGCGGAGGCCCGTTCCCCAGCGTCGTAACAAGCGCCCCCACGCCGAGGCCGGCAAAGATCAGGACCGTGGCCGCCACGAACACGCGCGCGGCCGCCAGCAGCATTCGCCTGACCCGATTTCCCTCGTTCATGGGCTGCGCCACCTCATGTCCCTCGTGCGATCTTCGGCCCGGGAGGCACGCCGCCACCCGCGCGGTGGCGACTCACACGATAACTGTACGCCAAACAACCCCCGAGGGTTCATGTTTGATGCCCCTCGGCCGGAGGTTCGGCCGGGAGCCAGGGGATTCCCGGGCCGGAGTTCCATTCGCCGCCGTAGCGCACGCCCGTCAGGTAGAGCCCGCCCGGCGGGGCGGGGAAGACCGGTCTTGAGGCGGCCTCTCCCGCCAGCAGTCGCTCGAAGTCCTCGAACGGGCGGCGCCCCGCGGCGATCTCCACGGACGTCCCCACCAGGTAGCGCACCATGTGGTGGAGGAAGCGGTCGGCGATGATCTCGAAGAAGAAGAAGGGCGGTCGGTCGAAGCGCCACGCCGCGCTCGCGACACGGCAGCGCGTCCCCCGCTCGGGCTGCCCGGCACGGGCGAAGCGCTCGAACGACCGTTCGCCGGCGACGGCCGCCGCGAGCCGGACGAGTGCGTCGCGGTCGAGCGGCCACCGCGGAATCCAGGCGCCGTCGCGCAGGAACGGCCGCCTCCGGCTGCCTTCGGTGACCACATACCGGTAACGGCGTCTCTCCGCGTCAAAGCGCGGATGGAAATCGGGCGCCGCGTTCCTCACTTTCCGGACGGCGACATCGTCGGGAAGAATCGCCCCGAGCGCCCGCGCCAGTTCCTGCGGACTCCAGGCGGGGGGCGCGCCGAACGCGATCTCCTGCGCCGACGCGTGAACCCCCGCGTCGGTGCGGCCGGCGAGGTCGATGCGGACGGGCCGGTCGAAGAGTTTCCCGAGCGCGTCCTCCGCCTCGCGCTGGACGGTACGCACGCCGGGCTGTAGTTGGGATCCGTGGAAGGAGGTCCCATCGTACTCGATCGTGGCCCGGAAACGGGCGGGCGGGGCCGTGGAATCCGACATGCGCGAAGATTAGCGACTTCCCGCCGACGAGGGGAAACCGATGAGGGGGAACCAGGAGGAATCGAGGTGACGAACACGATCCGGCGCGTCCTCTCCGGCGAGACCCTGGATGCCGCCGCCGCTGAAGCCACGTTCGACCGCTTCATGAGCGGCGAAGCGACCCACGCCGAGATGGCCGCGCTCCTCGCCGCGCTCAGGATGCGCGGGGAAACGCCCGCCGAGGTGGCCGGCGGCGTCCGCGCGCTGCGGAAGGCCATGATCCCGCTCGCCCTGGACGACGACCGCATCATCGACACCTGCGGGACGGGCGGGGGCACGCTGACCACGTTCAACATCTCGACCGCGGCCGCCATCGTGGCCGCGGCCGGCGGCGTTCGCATCGCGAAGCACGGCAACCGTTCGTTCACCTCCAAGTGCGGCAGCGCCGACGTGCTGGAGATCCTCGGCGTCCCCATCGAACTCCCTCCCGAGGACGAGAAGCGGATGTTCGAGGAGACCGGGTTCGTGTTCATGTTCGCCCCGGCCCACCACCCGGCCATGCGGCACGTGGGGCCCGTCCGCGCCGCGCTCGGCGTGACCACGATCATGAACCTCCTCGGCCCGCTCGCGAACCCGGCCGGTGTGCGCCGGCAGGTCGTCGGCGTCGCCCACCCCGACATTCAGCGCCTCGTCGCCGACACCCTCCTCGAACTCGGCCACGAGCGCGCGCTCGTCGTCCACGGCGAGCCCGGCATGGACGAACTGAGCCCCCTCGGCCCGACCCGGGTCTTCCGCATCGAGAACGGGACGCTGTCCGAGTTCGAGGTCGCGCCCTCCGACTTCGGCTGGCCCGAGTACGCCCCCTCCAATCTGGCCGGAGGCGAACCGGAGGAGAACGCGGAACGGGTCCGGCGCGTCATCGACGGCCGCGAAGCCGGGGCCGGCCGCGCGGCCGTCGTGCTCAACGCCGCCGCCGCCTTCTGGGCCGCCGGCGCCGTGGACACCCTCGCCGCCGGCGTCGCCGCCGCCGAACAATCCATCGATTCGGGCGCCGGAGAGTCACAACTCCAATCCCTGCAATCGTTTCAACCGACCGCATGACCCCACCGAGCGCGTCGGAGGAAAGCTGCCGTGTAAGGTTTCGCCCACTCGGAACCCATTAGGAGTAGGGGGATGTGTATCCCCAGGAGTAGGGGGATGTGTATCCCCGTGCGATCACTTCGAGTGGGGAGAGGGTGGAATGATTTGGATTCTGGCGGATACGCGTAGCGACGCCGAGCGCATACGGCGGGCAGCCGGCGCCGCTGCTCACGTCGTCGATGCTGCGGGGGAACTCACCGCAGGCGATAACGGCGCCAGTTGCATCGTCGTCGGCTGTGGGCCCCGATCGCTGCGAGAACGAACGGAGCTCCTAACGGACCTGGGACTGAGGCGACCCTGGGTTCCGGTGATCTTTGTGACGGATCGCGATGCAGACGTTGCACGTTCGCTGAGCAACGTGAGGGTGGCCGAGCTTGTCTGGTTCGACGATCTTGAAACCCAGCTCGCGCATCGGATACAGGCGGCTCGCACGACGACCGAACTGGCACATCTGGCGGAGAGAATCCAGAGCTCCTCCATACGTCCTGCTCTTCGCTCCGCCCTGGTATACGCGTTTCGTCAGGCGGAAGGAACACCAGTCCGCGGCGTGAAACACCTCGCCTCCGCGATCCGCAGTTCGCCGACGACGCTGTCCCACGAGTTCCGCGCACAGGTCGGCGGCGAGCCAAAGCTCAGCGAACTCCTCTCGGGTCTCGCAACCCTGAAGGCTCAGCAGCTTCGTCGGGCTGGAGCGAGCTGGGGGAACGTGGCGACCAGCCTGGGCTGCGACCGTCGAACGTTGACCCGGAGATCCCACCGGTGGCCGGGATGTACGCTCCGCGAGTTGGAGCGCTGGGCCCCGGAGCAACTCCTCGCAGCGTTCGTTGCCAGTTGCGAATTGACATTCCATTGACTATCCGATGGTCTTCCGCCTCATGCTAGTGCCGATCCGGAGCGCGGTTCTCGGACGTATGTCCCGGCATATGTTCTTGTTGCATTTTGGAATCGTTGGGATCGGCTGCGGGATGGAGGAGGACGGATCCAATCGTCATCCTCTTCCCGACGCTCTGAGGGACATTCAACGTGGAGCCACATTCATACTGTCTTCCGACACATTTCCCCCGGCCACCATGCACCAAGTTGAGGCGCTTCGCTGGTCCAACATGCGGCACCGCATTCTCACTGCGTCCCCGGGACCCATATTAGGCGCGTTCGGCGGTGAGGGATTGGATGTCCTGGGTGATCTGGTCAACGTCACGCTAGGTGCTGAGGGGCGAACGTATGTCCTCGACTCAATGAACGGAAGAGTTGTGATCTTTGACGCTGCCGGTCTGGCAGTGTCCACCTTTGGTCGAGTCGGAGATGGCCCGATGGAATTTCGTGCACCCCGTGATTTGGTCGCGAGCGGCGACACAGTAATGGTTGCCCAGACGGGACTCCTTAAAGTCTTCGCCGAGATTGGTCGCGAGTATCTCTTGCAAACGCAGGTGCGGCTGGAGGGCTCTCTCAATTCGCTTTGTGTCAGTGGAGGACGGGTATTCGGCAGCGTGCGAGGCCAGCCGGAAGGAGTGATTGTCGAATATGGACTTGTCGCACCCAACCGACGACAATCGTTCGGCACTGGCTATACCGTCGGCTGGCGCTACGCTCAACAGACATTGTCGACTGGCTTCGTGGCTTGCCGTGATGGCCTCGGCGTCGTCGTCTATGGACACGAACGTCTGCCTGCGGTCGATGCTTACGCGTTGGATGGTACGAAAGTGTGGTCGACGGTCATGTCCGATTATGAGCAAGGCTACTGGACAGAAACGAGTGACGGTTGGATGGTGAGTCCCGAATCTCCTCGCGAGAATCTCACGAGTCTCGTCATGACGTCCTCGGACTTTGTGATAGCATCATATTACCGCGAGGATCTGGATGGTAATGTGACGACGCGAGCTTACCTGCTGGACGCGTTAACCGGTGCGGGTGGTTTGCTGGAGCAAACCGATCGTGGTGACCGTGAGATACTCGCGATCAGTGGGGACCGGTATGTTACGTATGTCCGCGGCGCATATCCGAGACTGAGGATTTGGTATGTTGACGAACAATAGCGGTGTCTCCATGGTGCACGTGTGCGGTCGATCGCCGATCTGGATTGCAGTGTTGTTGGCGGGGTGCGCGGGCGATGGGAGAGGCGGCGTCGACCACCCGCTGGCGACCGCGGTCGACGAGCTTGAGAGACGGGCCACGGTTGTGATCGGGGGTGACACGATACCTTCGAAATCTATGAACGAAGTAGCGTCGGTCCGCTGGACGACGATGCGACGCAGAATCATGAACGCTCGACCGGGTGTCGTAATGGGTGATTTGGAGGGCGGCGGCGCAGGGGTTCTCGGGGGAGGTCTACGTGTAGCGCTTGGCCGAGGGGACCGAGTGTTTGTTCTTGATCGTCGGACCGGGCGGGTAGTGATTTTCGATTGGAGCGGCGAAGCGGTGGAATCGTTCGGAGGCATTGGGGATGGGCCACGTCAGTTCAGGTGGCCCGAGGCTCTGGCTGTCGTCGGCGATTCGTTGTTCGTGGCTCAAGCGGGAGGAGTGAAGGTCTTCGTGAGAGGCGCGGAGGGGTATGAGTGGGATGGTCAATTGCCGATCGATGTGTCGCCCCGCTCTCTATGTGTGGATGGGGACGCCATGATCGTCAACGCGGCGCGGGAGCCGGTGGGGACCATTCGCAGGTATGGGCCGGATGGTTCTGAAGAGATCGCGTTCGGGGGCGGGTACATGTTCGGCTCGGAAGGCACACGCCGGGCGCTGTCGCAGGGATTGGTGGCATGCGGCGGCCAGCCCACGATGGTTGCCTACGGACACCAGGATCTTCCGATCGTAGAGGGCTTTACGGGTGCCGGGAAGCCCATGTGGTCCGTGTTCCTCGAAGATTATGTCCAGGGATACTGGCAGGAAATGGGAAACAGTCGCGGCGCCCCTATTCCACCGATGGAGGTTCTCTCAAACGTGATTATCTCAGAAGCCGGCTATGTGCTGGTGTCGTATGATCGCCAACGACGCCGGGGGCAGGTGGTCGCGCGCACGTATCTGCTGGATGCCCGTACGGGCGAGGGAGGACTTCTGGAGGAGGACGAGGATGGCCGGCGCATACTGGCTGTTGGCGACACGACTTATGTGACTAACGTTCCAGGACCTTATCCGAGATTACAACTGTGGCACATGGAGTCAGAACGATGAAGCTCCGTCGTTTGAGGATGCGAGATCTGGCTCTGGGGATACTCCTCCTGAGTGGAATCGCCATCGGGTCGCTCGGTTTGATTCCGACCCCTCGAGTAGATCTTCGTTGGGAAGCACGCCGGGATTCAGAAGAGGAATACCGCCCCGGGCTGCGTTTGCGAGAAGGTAGGGAACTGCTGCTCGTGGCCATCCTGTCATCCCGCTGTTACTGGTCCAACGTTCCGGAGACCATTGAGGGTGTGAAGGCTGCGAAGTTGCTCGTTGCGCGACAGGCCGAGGAACGTGGTGTTGGTTTTGCAGCGATGGGTGTGGCACGTGACATGGTAGCGGCGGCCGGAATTGTCCACTTGGAGCGGCACGGGCCGTTCGACGAGGTCGTGGCGGGACGAAGTTGGATTAGCAGCGGCGTTCTGCAGTTCATCTACAACGATGAACTTCCGGGCTGGGCCGGAACGCCGCAGATCGTGGTGGTCGAGCAGATCGTTACATTCGAGGCAGGCTCCCGCCGGATCGAGGGACGTCGCGAGCTAGTGAGGAAGCTCGGACCGAACGAAATCGCTGAATGGGTGGCGGCCGGCGCTCCCGTGGAACCGGTGAGGGATTACCGCGACAGTGTGGGATCAGCGTTCAACCCACCGTCATACGGGATGCCCGTCAGATCGAGTCTGCAGGGGTAAGGCCGCGGAAGACCGCCCGCGCGTCCTGCCCCCCTCCCACCAGAGGCTGCTCAAAATCCGCGAACGAGGATGG
>JAPPBA010000138.1 GCA_026705295.1 Candidatus Palauibacter australiensis | reverse complement strand
GCGGACCACTTCGGGCTCGTGCCCTCCGAGGGACTGCTCGCGGATCCCTTCGGGGTCGTCGACATCTCGGCACCGGGGGGGCGGAACGCAGCGGTCGACGTGTCCGGCTTCGACCGGGCCGTCTTCGAGCGTAACCTCCTCGGGGGACGCTACCCGTTCGAGGGCGACTCCCTCACCTTCGAGGCCGCCGCGGACAGTCTCGGAACGACGATCCGGCTCGGCGGGGACGCACTGGCCACGGTGTCCTTCGCCGAACTCATCGCGCGCGCCGGGCGCTCCGGGACCACGACCGCGCCCGGACGGGTGCAACTGCCGCCGGACTCCCTGCGGCTAGACGTCTCCGGGGCGGACGTGACGGCCCGCATCCAGGTCACGCTGCTGCGACTCCACGACAGCGACGGGGAGCTGCGGCCGACGCGCGTGACCGGCACGCTGCTCCTCGGGCCCGCCGACGACCCGCCGCCGTAGCCATCGGCCGTCGACGGCGGCGGACAACCTTTCGGATCGGGACCCGGTCCTGGCAGCCCGTGGCAAAAGCCCCGCTGCGTTCGAGCGGCGCTGCATCTCGCCTGAAACGCTGCGCTCTGCGTCGCTCCTCGGTCAAATAGTGCGGCTATTCTCCCTCGTCGCTCCTTGTCAGGCGAGCGCTGCACCGCTCTCGGCGCTGACGCGGGGTTTTGCCACGGGCTGCCGGGGTTGGAACCTGACCGCGCGCCCTGGCGTATGTCAGAAGGACACCCGACCTCCTCCCTGGAGCCGACGTGATGTTCATTCGAAGAGTCGCCGCCGCTCTCACCCTCTGGGCCCTCGCGATCTGTGTCTGGGCCGCCCTTTCCCACCTCGCGAGCGTGCCCGGGCCGGCGAAGGCGAGCACGGCGACTCTGGAGGGCATCGCCAACCTTGTCGAACGGGCCGATCCGCCGGGCTCGCTCCGCGCCCCCCGGTTCGCCGCGGAGCAGTTGCGCCGGACCGCGCATACTGCCGGTCGGATCAACGGAGGCATCGAGCGTGCCATCGGGGCGTGGCTGGACCGCCTCGGGCACCGCGCGGCCCACAGCCGGGCGGACGTGGCCATCATCGACAACGGCCGCATCACGATCCGCATGGACGCAAGATCCAATGTGGCCGGCGCGCGGGTCGCGCGAATCGACGACATCCATGCACAGCGCCTGGTCGAGGGACTCGGAGCGTTGCGCATCGCCGCCCGACCTCCGTCGCCGGCGCGACATGGGGGACTCTGGATCGACCGGACCGTGAAGGCCCCCGCCGGATCTTCCGATGTGGACGTCAGGCTGCGCGCCGCGCGACACGGCGAGACGTTCTCCCTCAAGGCCGCGGAGACGGGATCCGCGCTGGATGAAGCCGAGGTCCGGTTGGACGTCGATGCCAACCTCGACCGGGAGAAGATCAAGCAACGGCTCGAGAAGCTGCTCGACCTGCTGGAGGATCTGCAGAAGTTCGAGGGCGGCCGGTAGCGCGCGGATCCGGGAGACGACACCGGGACCCATGACGCGCCGGTCCAGGCGGGCCGCGGCGGCCGGGCTGCTGGCGGCGGCCTCGCTCGCGGGCGTCGTCCCCGCCCTGTGCGCGCAGGAGATGCATGCGGGCCACGCCGCGCCGCCGGAAGGCGGCCGGCCGACTACGTCGACGGCGAGCATCCGGGTCGTGGACGACCCGGAACGCAAGGAGCTCGCGGTCATCCTCGGACCGATCGACCTCCCCGCCGGCTCATCCCATCACATGGCGCAGCTGCCTGTGCAGGAAGGCGTCATCCCCTTCGACCTGACGATCCGCGGCTATCGCACGCACATCATCGACGGCGACGGCGCGCCGGTCCCGCGCGTCGTGCTGCATCACATGAACCTGCTCGATCCCGGGCGGCGGGAACTGTTCCTGCCGATCATGCTGCGCGTCCTGGCGGCGAGCCATGAGACGCGGCCCGTGAGCTTCCCCGGATGGCTGTTCGGCATTCCGATGAAGGGCGGTTCGAAATTCCTCGCGCTCACGATGCTGCACAATCCGACGGAAGCGGACTACGAGGGCGTCACCGTCCACCTGACGCTGGAGTACGAGCGCCTCGCCCGCCTGCCCGTCTACCCGGTCGCGCCGTTTCATCTCGACGCGATGTACCCCGAGGTCTCCGCGACGAAGGCCTGGGACCTGCCGCCCGGACATTCGGTCAAGACATGGGACGCGAGTCCCGCGATCGGCGGGCTCATCATCGGGCTCGGGGGCCATCTCCACGCGCACGCCTCGCGACTCCGTTTCGAGAACCTGTCGACGGGCGAGGTGCTGTACGACATCCGGCCCAACCTCGACGAGGCCGGGCACGTCGTGGACATCCCGGCGCTCATGTACAAGGGGCGCGGCGTGGGCGCGCTCGTCGTCCCGGAACACCGCTACCGGATCACCGTCGAGTACCGAAACCCGTTCGACGCGGTGATCGAGGACGGCGGCATGGGTTCCATCGCGGGCGCGTTCATCCCGCTGGAGGACTGGCCCCACGCCGATCCCCGGGAGGCGTTATTCTCGGCCGACTACGACTGGGTCCTCCGCAGTCAGATCGAACACGGGGTCGTCAGCTCCCCCGACTGTACTCCGTGCGACCGCCGATGATCGTGTAGTCGACCACGGTCTCCAGGATCTCGTCCGCGGGAATCGTGAGGATGTCGCGGGACAGGACCGTGATGTCCGCCAGCTTCCCGACTTCAAGCGTCCCCTTGAGGTCTTCCTCGAACGCGGCGTACGCGTTGGCCCACGTATAGGAACGCAGCGCCTCCTCGCGCGTCATCGCCTGCCCCTCGAAGAAGGTCTCGCCCCCCTCGATCACGCGCGTGACCGTGCAGTGGAAGCTCGCCAGGGGGTCCGCGTCCTCGACCGGGACATCCGTGCCGTTCGTCACGATGACTCCAGCCCGCATGAAGTCCCGCCACACGTAGGCACCCGAGCGCGCCCGGCCCGGCCCGAGCCGGAGGATGATCCAGGGACCGTCGGAGCAGGCGTGGACGCCCTGCATGGAGGCGATAACCCCGAGTTCGGCGAAGCGCGGAATATCCGCCGGATTCACATGCTGCGCGTGCTCGATCCTCCAGCGCAGGTCGCTCATGTCCGCGTGGTCGGCGAACGTGCGCCCGTACAGGTCGAGCACCTCGCGGTTCGCGCGGTCGCCGATCGCATGCGTATTGACCTGATAGCCCCGCTCGATCGCGAGCCGCGCGATGCGCTCGATCTCCTCAGGCGGCGTCGTCGGAAGGCCGATAGAGGATGGCATGTCCGCATAGGGCTCCAGCAGCCAGGCGCCGTGCGACCCGAGCGCCCCATCCGCGACCTGCTTGATCGACCTCACGGTGAGCCGGTCGCCTCCATATCCCACCATGTAGTAGTCGTCCAACCGCCCCTCGAGCGTCTCCATCCCGCCCTGCAACATCACGTAGAGCCGCACGGGCAGCGCGCCCTCGTCCGCTAGCGTCCTGAGCAGGTCCACCGTCCCGAAGCCGGAACCCGCGTCCTGGAAGCTCGTGACCCCCTTCCGAAGCAGCTCCTCGTTCGCGAGCCGCACCTGTTCGCGGGCCCGCTCCTCGCGCTCGGCCTCGGAGCGGCTCGCCTCCTCCTCGGCGAACGCCGCCCGCGCCAGCCGCTGCGCGGTCTCCCTCAGGACGCCGGTGGGCCGCCCCGTCGCGTCGTGCACGATCTCACCGCCCGGCGGGTTGGGCGTGTCGGCGTCGATCCCGGCCAACTCGAGCGCCCTCGCGTTCACGAAGGAGGCGTGCCCGCTCGCATGCGTCAGAATGACCGGATTGGCGGGGCTCACCGCGCTGAGACCGTCGTGGACCGGCTGCCCCTCGACCATCGGATCCGGCGGCTCGCTCCATTTCTCCTGGTGCCAGCCCCTGCCGCTGATCCAGGCGCCCGGTTCCGCGCTCGAAGCCGTCTCGCCCACCAGGCTGACGATGTCATCCCAGGTGTCGGCGGTCGTCAGGTCGAGGATCATGCGCGCGTTCCCCAGACCCATGAAATGACCGTGACCTTCGATGAACCCCGGGATCGCGAGCCGACCCCCAAGGTCGATGACCTCGGTGCCTTCCCCGATCCATCCGGAGACGTCGTCGTCCGCCCCGAGCGCGACGATCCGCCCCTCCCTCGACGCGAGCGCGCTGACCACGTCCCCGCCCTCGCCCGCCAGGGTCGCGATCTTCCCGTTGGTGAGGACGAGTTCAGCCACCCCCGCTGGCGGATCCGCGATCGTCGCGCCGCCCGCCTCAGCCGAATCCCCGGCGTCGGTCGCGCAGGCCGCGAGGGTCAGAAGGAGGAATGGTCGAGCCAGAACGGACGGAACTTCGCGCTTTCGAATCATGGTGTCGCTGACCTTGAAGTAACCGGTTCGATTCATCATAGCTGCACGCCATGTACGGCGCACAGAACTCGCCCGGGAGCCGCCCGCTCAGCTATCCTGCCGGGGGTCACGCGGGTACGTTTTAGACGGGAATCCGCCGGGCGCGCGGGCGCTCGCCGGACCTTACGCGAACGAGGCGAGAGAAGACCGACATGCTGGGAAAAACGCGCAGCGTCGGAAGGTGGGGAGCCGGCCTCGCGCTGGGTCTGATGTGCGCGCTCCCGGCAAACGCCGCGGCCCAGATCGGCATCCTCGCGGGCTACAATCGCGACACGCTCGCGGAGTTCCTGCCGGAGAACGGATTCGATCTCACGGATATCACCGATGGGTATCACGTCGGGGTGTTCCTGAACTTCAATCTCGCGACCTTCTCCATCCGGCCGGCCCTCATCTACCATCGCATGCCGGAGCTCGTCGCGATGGCCGGCGACGAACGGATCCAGTTCGACATCGACATGCTGGAGATCCCGCTGGATTTCCGCCTCCGGCTCCCCCTGCCGGCCGTTCAGCCCTACGTGCTGGGCGGGCCCGTCCTCACCTTCCCGTCCAGCACGTTCTCGGGTGTGGACGACCTCCTCACGGCACGCCCGGTGCGTGCGGAGTTCGGCGTCGGCCTCGAACTCGACCTCGGTTTCCGGCTCTGGCCCGAGGTGCGCTACGGATTCGGGATCGGTTCGCTGATGGAGTCGGATGTCGCCATCGGGTCGCAGGTACTCCGCGGCGATGGGGAACCCCGGCACGACGCCCTGACCCTCCGGCTGGGCATCAGCTTCTAGTCTCCGCAGGCGCGGCCAGCGTCGCGTCGCAGTCCAGCCCCGGTGTCGCAGCCCAGCCCCGCGTCGCAGCCCAGCCCCGAGCGGCCCCGCGCCGACTCGCGGGACTTGACGCTTCGACGGCCCATTCGCCATTATAGCCCTGAATACCGAATAAATACCGAAATACATCATTCGAGAGACGATGGGCGGAGCTTCGGAGAGACGGCGCTCGATTCGCGGACGCGGAAGCGCGCACAACCCGGCGAACCGCTTCCTCCCCCTCGCGATCGAGCGGGAGGCGTGGACGCTCGCGTCCGACCCGGATCCGCGGACGGAGATCCTGGAGGACCGATCCCGCTCGATCATCTCCTACAACCACAGTCCCGACCTCGGTTTCGACGCCAGCCTGAACCCGTACCGCGGCTGCGAGACCGGATGTTCCTACTGCTACGCGCGACCCACGCACGAGTACTTCGGGCTCTCCGCGGGACTCGACTTCGAGAGCCGGATTCTGGCGAAGCCGGAGGCCCCGGCACTGCTCAGGCGCGAACTGGCCTCACCCCGCTGGAAGCCCCAGGTGCTCGTGCTCAGCGGGGTGACGGACCCGTATCAGCCCGTGGAGCGCCGCCTCGGGATCACTCGTCGCTGCCTCGAGGTGCTGGCCGAAGCCCGGAACCCGGTCGGGATCGTGACCAAGCACCACCGAGTGACGCGGGACATCGATCTCCTGCGCGAACTCGCGCGCCATGACGCGGTGCAGGTCCAATTGTCCATCACGACGCTGGACCGCTCGCTGCAGCGAAAGATGGAGCCGCGGGCCTCGACGCCCGAGCGGCGGCTCGCCGCGATCGCGCGGCTGGCGGATGCGGGTATCCCGGTGGGCGTGAACGTCGCGCCCGTGGTTCCCGGACTCACGGACCACGAGATCCCGGCCATCCTGGAGGCGGCAACCAAGGCGGGGGCCGGGCGGGCGATCTACATCATGCTTCGACTTCCGTTCGGGGTCGCGGCGCTGTTCGAGGACTGGCTGCGGCGCAACTGCCCGGACCGGGCTCGGAAGGTGCTCAACCGCATGCGGGAGTTGAGAGGCGGGAGCCTCTATGCGTCGACCTTCGGCGAGCGGATGCGCGGGCGCGGCCCGTTCGCCGAACAGGTCGCGCGGCTCTTCTCACTCGCGCGTGCGAAGCACGGGATCGAGCCGCGCGACTACGACCTCTCGGCGGAACACTTCCGGCCGCCACGGGCCGGCCCCCAACTGGGTCTGTTCGACTAGTACGCCCCCCGCCGCAACCTGAACGGACGCTCGTCCTCCAACTCAACGGTGAGCGTCTGCTGCGCGCCGTCGCGGACGATGCGGAGCGACACCTCCCCCGGGTCGAGATCCGCGAGCGCCCGGCGCAGGTCGTTGGGGTCGTCAACGTCCTCGTCCCCGAGTCCGACGATCACGTCGCCCGCCCGCAGGCCGCCCTCCGCCGCCGGCGTGTCCTCGTGGACGGAGGTGACGAGGACGCCGCCCTCCACGCCGAAGTACTCCGCGAGCTGGTCGCCGAGGCTCTGCGTGCTCGCGCCGAGTCGCAGCCGACCCGAAAGGTAGAAGACGCGACTCAGACCCTCGGCAACGCCTTCCTGCGCCTCCCGAACCCGGACCTCCATTTCGCGCGCCCGCTCGGCGAGCTGGGCGGCGCGCACCCTTTCACGCGACGCGTCCACGACGCGGCGCGACAGGTCGATCTGCGGGGACACAAACGTCATCCCACCGGTCCCCGAGAAGAAGCCCATGCGCTCCGCGAGTTCGACGGACACGTCGCGTTCCGCTCCGTCGCGCAGCACGGTGAGATCCACAACGCGCCCCGGCGGCGTTTCGCCCAGCAGCCGGCGAAGTTCCGCCACGCTCTCGACGCGCTCGCCGTACCAGGCCACCACCACGTCGCCCTCCTCGATGCCGGCTTCCGACGCCGGTTCGCCGTCCATGACCCGGTCGATGTAGACACCGTAGGGGCGGGACATCCCGAGTTCCGATGCGCGCTCCCCGTCGACATCGAGGATCTGCACACCGAGGTAGCCGCCACCCCCGGAAAAGGCCACCTGGACCTGTTCGCGCCGCCCGCCCTCGTCCTCTTCCTGGGCCGCGGCCGGCGCCAAACCCGCGGGCAACCCGGCGACCAGCGCCACGGCAAGCCCGACGGCGAGCGAATCCTTCCAGTTCTTCATGTATCCTCCCTCGGGACCGTTCCCCCAGGTGGTGAACCACGGCCTACGTTTCGGCCTCGTTTCCTGAAGGATCGGACACCCCGGGGAGGGCCGTCGGTTGCCCGACTCCGGCGACCCGTGGCGAGAACCGCCTGCGGTCTGCGCTAGCGGTCCGGGGCGAAGAAGAGGGGGATGCCTCCCTCGGTCGGCGCGATGACCATGTTGTTGCTCCCTTCGCCGATCCGCCCGAGCATCTCCAGGTAGCGCCAGTACAGGTAGCGTTGGCCCGAAATGCCGGCGAGGCTCTCCGCGATGATGTCCTGCGCATCCCGGATCCCCTCCGCCTCCGCGCGCTGCTGGTTCGCCTGCTCGACCACGACCTGGGTCTGGTACTCCTCGGACTGCACCTGCTGCTCGCGCGACAGCTTGGCCTCGATCGCCTCGCGGATCGTCTCCGGCGGCACGACCTCGCGCACGAAGAAATCGGTGATCTCGAGCCCGCGCGGGTTGAGGCGGTCCGTCATCAGCGCCTCGATGCGGCCGGAGATGCCCGTCCGGTTGGTGGACAGGATGTCCGAGGCCTCGATCTCCGCGATCGCGTCCCGGATGGCGGACCGATACGTGTTGTAGACGAACGAGGCGACGGCGTTCTCGTTCCCCACCGTGAGATAGAGGTGGACGGCGCTGTCCGGGTTGATGCGGTAGCGGTAGGCCGCGTCGACCGCGATCTGGAGCTGGTCCGAAGTGAGGGCGTCCAGGCGCTCGGCCTGTCCGCCGGCCGGGTACTGGACTTCGCGGAGCGGATAGTTCGTCCACGAGCGCAGGACGTTGTGGTACAGGCCCTGCGTGTAGGGGCGGGGCGCCACGGCGCCGGTGACCGGGTTCCGCTTGACCGCCACCTCGTACTCGTCGACGCGGTTGAAGCCGAACACGAACAGGATGAGCACGAAGAGAACCCCGGCGACGGCGGCCACCGTGCCGATGCGAAGCGATTTCACTGATTGAGCCATTCTCGTCCTCCCAAAACCGAGCAGTGCCCGCGGGCGCCGAGGCCGCGCGGACGGTGTTTGCTTGCCTTCACTGCAAGATAAGCCCGCGCTCGCGCCCTTCCCACCTCGCGGGGCGGAACCGTACGGCGTACTACACTCCTGGCGGGAGGATCATTCGTGTTGACCAGGGTATAGCAGAGATTATATAGTAAGCTATATCGATACTGATATAGCGTGCCCTGGACGGTTCCCATGAGCCTCGACCACATCCTTCTCGGCCTGCTGCGGGAACCTGCGAGCGGGTACGACCTGAAGGACGCCTTCAACGAGACCGTCGCGCACTTCTGGTCGGCCGAACTCAGCCAGATCTACCCCACGCTCAAGCGGCTCGAAGAGCGCGGGCTGCTGCGAAGCCGGCTCGAACCCTCCCCGAAGGGGCCGGACCGCCGCGTGTACACGTTGACCCGGGAGGGGCGGGCGGAACTGCGCCGCTGGGTGCGCGGCGGGCCGGCGGTCGGCGCGGAGCGGTTCGCCTACCTCGCGCAACTCTATTTCATGAGCGCGGTCGACGACCTTCGCGAGACACGCGCCTTCATGGTGGACCTGCGCGATCATCTGGCGGGCCGGCTCGCGGAGCTGCGGGCGATCGAACGGAAGATCTTCGCTGCGCACGGCGACCGCCCGGACCGGTACAGCGACGACGGGTTCCACCGCTTCGCGACGCTGCGCATGGGGATCGATTCCATCGGTGCGAAGGTGAACTGGTGCGACCTGACGCTGGCAGCCATCGACCGGCGGCTCTCCTTCCCGCCGGAGCCCGCGCCATGACCCCCGTGCTCGACGCTCTCCTCCGGATACACGTGGCGGCCGGCTTCGTCGGTCTGGTGGCGTTCTGGATCCCGGTGTTCGCCCGCAAGGGCGGCCGGGCGCACGTGCGGGCGGGACTCGTCTACACGTGGTGCGCCTACGTGGTGACGCTGTCGGCGGTCGTTCTGGCGGCGGGACGGTTCGCGTCCCATCTGGGTCAGGGTATCGGCGTGGCGGAACGGCCCGATCTCTACGGTCTCCCCCTGTTCCTCGGCTACCTCGGCGTGACGACCTTCGCGGCGGTGCGCCAGGCGATGCGGGCCGTGGCCACACGGCGGGTGCCGGAAGCGCTGCGGACGCCGTTCCACGAAGCCCTCGCCTGGGCGTCCATCGCGGGGAGCGTCACGGTCATCGCGTTCGCGCTGGGGATGTGGTCCAGCGTCTCGCCGATCCTGCTGGGGTTGAGTCCGATCGGCCTTCTCACCGGGTTGCGCATGCTGCAACTCATGAGGAAGCCCGGCTCGGAGCCCATGGGCTGGTTCTACAGCCACATGGCGTCGATGCTGGCGGGTGGCATCGCGTTCCACACCGCGTTCGCCGTCTTCGGCGCGCCGCGCCTGTGGGAGTTCGCGATCGCGGGGCCGCTGGCCCTCGTGCCGTGGCTGCTCCCAACCGCCCTCGGCGTTCCGGCCATCTTCATCTGGACCCGGCGCTACCGACGGAAGTTCGGGCCCGCCTCACGCCGCGCGGCTCCCGGCTAGCCGGCCGGGATAACACTCCGCGTCAGCGCCGGAGGGGGCGCTAGTTTCCGCGAGCGCCGCCGTCGAAGGCGCGGCTGTCGGAGGCGCCCCAGCGAAGTCCCGTATCCCAGTCGATGTAGATGCCCATCGCCTGCCCCTGCCCGCCGCGGGTCCGCGTCACGTGTCCCATGCCTTCGTAGAGACGCTTCGTATCGGGCGAGAAGCCCCACTCCTCGAACGAGGTCACGTCGGGCAGCCACTGGTGGTGGATGCGAGGCGACTCGATGGCCCGGCCGAACTGCGATCCGGTCATCCCGTGGTCGATGACGTTGAGCACCACCTGCAGCGTGGTGTTGATGATCGTCCTTCCCCCCGGACTCCCGATCGCGAGCACCGGCCGGCCGTCACGCGCGACGATCGTCGGCGTCATGCTGGAGAGCGGCTGCTTTTCCGGCGCCACGAGATTGGGCGGCGTCCCGATGGTGCCGCGCGAGTTCGTGCGGCCCGGGACCGCGTTGAAGTCGCCGAGCTCGTTGTTCAGCAGAAAACCCGCGCCGGGGACGACGATGCTGGACCCGTAGCCGAACTCGAGCGTGTACGTGACCGCGACCGCGTTCCCGTCGGAGTCCACGACGGAGTAGTGGGTCGTCTCCTCGCTCGCCTGCAGGAAGGCCCCGTTGAAGGCCGCCGAATCGCTCCTGGAGGCCCTCTCCATGTCGATGCTCGCCCGGAGGCGGCCGGCGTATTCCTTGGAGGTCAGACGTTCGAGCGGCATGTCGGGATTGAACTTCGGATCCCCGAGATGGAGCGCCCGGTCCGCGTACGAGCGCCGCATCGACTCGGTGAGCAGGTGCAGGTAGACTGCGGAATTGTGTCCGATCCCGGCCAGGTCGTACCCCTCGAGGATGTTGAGCATCTCCACGAGCCCGGTCCCGCCCGAGCTGGGCGGCGGCATCGAATAGACGTCGTAGCCCCGGTACGTCCCGTGGATCGGGGTCAACTCGTCCGCCTCGTAGAGCGCCAGGTCCTCCTCCGTGATCAGGCCTCCGTGCTCGGCCATGAAGTCGGCCAGCAGCTTCGCCGTCTTGCCGCGGTAGAAGCCGTCGTGCCCGTCGCTCTGGATGCGGCGCAGCGTCTCGGCGAGGTCCGGCTGCCGGAAGGTCTCCCCCGGCTCGTACATGCGGACGCCGTCCTTGAGGAAGGCCGCGCGGGTCGCGTCATAGAGCGGTCCCGCCCGGCCGGGCAGAGAGCGGAGCCAGTTCTGCATCGCCCACGTCGAGGGCATGCCGTCCTCGGCCAGCCGGATCGCGGGCTCGAGAAGATCCGCCCAGGGCAGTCGGCCGAGGCGCTGGTGCGCCTTCCACATCCCGGCCACCGTGCCCGGCACGCCGATGGCGAGCAGGCCGATGTGGTTCGAGTTGTCCCGGACTTCGCCGTCCGAGCCCAGGTACATGCGCTCCGTCGCCGCGAGCGCTGCCTTCTCGCGGAAATTGAACGTCGTCACTTCCCCGTCCGCCCCGTGATACACGAGGAACCCGCCGCCGCCCACGTTGCCGGCCGAAGGGAGGGTCACGGCGAGGGCGAAGGCCGTGGCGACGGCGGCATCGACCGCGTTCCCGCCCCTCTCGAGGATCTCCTGGCCCGCTTCCGAGCCGAGATAATGGCTGCTCACGACCATGCCTCCCGGCGACGGCGCCGCCATGCGACCCGACTGGGCGGCGAGCGGCGCGAGGACGACCATGGCGCCGGACACGCACAGGGCGAGGGTGCGGACGGCGAACCGGAACGCGTGCTTCCTGGGCAGTGGCGCGTGCTTCCCGGGCATCTGGGGGCCTCCTCTACGGGTCTCGCGGGCAATGTCGCGCAGTGTCGCGCGATCGCGGGCAATGTCGGGCCGCTGCGCGCGGCCGGAAAGAGCGGGCGGTCAATTCGAAGGCGGCACGAGCGCGACCGCGCGCAGGGGGGCGCCCGATCCTCCCGAGATCTTCATCGGCAGTGCGATGACCGTCGCGCCGCGGGCCGGAAGGCGGTCGAGGTTCGTGAGATTCTCGAGACCGGGCGCGTTCGCCGCGGCAACGATCCGATGTACGATGAAATCGGTCGAGGGTCCGTAGTCGATGGAGGCGACGTCGGCTCCGAGGGCGGCGGCTCCACGCTCCTCGACAAGGAGGCGCGCGGCGGCCTCGCCGTAGCTCGGGAAGTGGAGTTGCGACGCGTCGCCAGGCGTGTCGTCGCCGAGGTAGGAGAGGGCGTCGGGCCAGCGCGCGCTCCACCCCGTGCGAAGGAGGACGATGCTCCCGGGCTCGATCGGGCCGTGCTCCGCCTCGTGCGCCTCCACATCGGCGACGGTCAGCCGGTAGTCGGCGTCCTCGGCCGCCTGGGCGGTCACGTCGATCACCGCCGCCGGGCCGATGAGCCGCCTGAGCGGGATCGCTGCGATGTCGGGCCCTCCCTCGAGGAAATGGATGGGCGCATCGATGTGGGTGCCGCCGTGTTCGGCCGTCGCCAGGGAGTAGGCGGAGTAGAAGTAGCCGCCCTCGGTCTCGCCGAAGGCCAGTTCCTGCAGCGCGAACCCGGCGGTGTCCGTCGGCCAGTAGACCGTCTCGTCGCCGAAGGCGTGGCTGAGGTCGACAAGGTCGTAGCCCTCCAGGTCGAGCGGTCCCGGAGCTTCGACGGCCGCGTCCTCCGAGGCAGCCGGCGTTTCGCCGGGCGTCTCCACCCAGACCGAACAGCCCGCCGCCGCGCACCCGACGAGGGCGGCCGCCGCCGTGCGCGAAAGCTCCGAAATCGTCATGTCTCTTCTCCCTTCGCGCGTGCGCCGTCCGGGGCTTCCGCCCTCAGCCGTCCGGGGCTTCCCTTCCGAGCCGTCCGGTGCGTCGTTCCGACCCTGAAAGTGGCGACTCGCGGTTGGCGAAGCGAGATTCGCCCATGCGCAAGATCACTCGGGGCCTCCTCGTCGTATTCCTTGCCTCCCTCGGGTACGGGGCCCTGCCGATCTTCGCCAAGCTCGCACTCGCGGAGGGCGTCGAGGTGCTGCCGCTGCTCGCTTGGCGCTTCCTGCTCGGGAGCGGGTTTCTGTGGATCTTCGTGGCCGCCACGGGGCGCCCCCGGCCCCCGCGCGGACGACGGACCGGCCTCGTCCTGCTCGGTCTGCTGTACGCGCTTAACTCAGTGTGCTACATGCTGGGCCTCGACCGCCTGCCGGCGTCGGTCGCGACGCTCGTCCTGTTCACCTATCCGGCGATGACCGTGCTCCTGGCGCGGTTCTGGGTCGGCGAACGACTGACTCCGCGTCGCATCGCCGCGCTGGCGCTCACGACCGCCGGGTGCGCGCTGACCGTCGGCACGGGACTCGGAGGGGGGGATGCGCTGGGCGTGGGACTCGTCATGCTCGCGGTCGTGTTCCTGGCCCTGTGGATCGTGCGGAGCCACGGCGTCTTCGCCGATTTACCACCCATCTCCGCCACGGCCACGGCCCTGACATCCACCGCCATCGCGATCTCGGCAGCCGGGCTGGCCACGGGAGGCATCGGCGTGCCGCTCGCGCCCGCCCCGCTGCTCCTCCTGGGCGCGATCGGCCTCTTCTCGACCGCCGTCCCCATCACGGCGTTCCTGATCGGGATCCAGTGGATCGGCCCGGGCCGGGCGGCGACCGCCGCCACCATGGAGCCCGCCGTGACCCTCGCGCTCGCCGCCGCCGTGCTCGGCGACCGTCTCTCGGCCGGACAGTGGCTCGGCGCCGCGCTCATCCTCGCCGGAGTCCTCTCGCTCCGGCTGGAACCTCGCTCGGACATCGCCGATGGCCACCCCTAATGCACGCAGACCCGGCAACCCTCCAACCTTTCGGACAGAGGGCGCGTCTCAAGATCGACACCGGAACGCGGACGATGACGTGATCGAACCGAACGGCAAATCCCGGGAGCACAGGCCGGACGCGCGGGCGGAGGGGCAGCTTTCCGCCGGCGTCGAGGCGGACGTGCGGGCGGCGACGTTCGGGGATGCCGAGGCGTTCGAGCGCCTCTACCGTGCCCACGTGACGCGGGTCTATGGGCTCGCGTGCCGCATGGCCGGGAGCGAACGGGCGGACGAACTCACGCAGGATGTGTTCGTGCGGGCGTGGGAGAAACTCGGGACGTTCCGCGGCGAATCGGCCTTCAGTTCATGGCTTTACCGGTTGGCGGTGAACCTCCTGTGCAGCCGGCTGCGAGCGCTGAAGCTGCAACGGGAACGGGAGATGGCGAACGAGATTCCACTGGCGGTGGCCCGGGCGCGGCACGACAGCATCGAGATCCGCCTCGACTTCGAGGTCGCGCTCGAACGGCTCCCGGATGGGGCGCGCGAGGTCTTCGTCCTGCACGATGTCGAGGGCTACAAGCACCGCGAGATCGCGGAGCAGTTGGCCATCACGGCCGGCACGTCCAAGTCCCAGCTGCACCGGGCGCGGATGATTCTGAGACGGCACCTGGAGAGGTAGTTGAGCCGATGACAGATCGAGAACAGCGGAAGGATCGCTTTCGGGACCGTCTTTCGGAGTACCTCGACGGCAACCTCGGCGTCGAGGAGGAGGTCCTGATCGAACGACACCTCGAGAGGTGCGAGGACTCCGCCCGGACGCTCGCCGAACTCGAGGCCGTGGTGGAGCGGGCCGCGAGGCTCGGGCCGCGCGAACCGGCGCAGGATCTGTGGCCCGGCATCGCGGCGCGGATCGGCGTCCGGCCCGCCAGGCTCGCGGGCGTGGCGCCCGAGACCTCCGAAGCGCCGGCCCGACGCGGGCCGCCCGCCCGCTTCATCGCGCGCTTCGCGCCTCAACTCGCGGCCGGCATCGCGCTGGCGTGGCTCTCCGGGGCCCTCGTGTGGACGGCCGTGGCGCGGGACGATGTCGCGGGGATCCTGGGCACGGCGGGCGCCTCCCCGGGACTCGGCGCTCCGTCGCTCCTGCCGCCGGCCGTGCAAAGCGCCTCGACGCTGCAAGGCGAAGGATCGAGCGCCGAGGAATACGCCCGCCTGATCGCCGAACTCGAGCGCGTGCTGTTCGACGCGGATCGGCCGCTGCCGCCGGAAACGGTGGCGCGCATTCGCCGCGCGCTCGTGACGATCGACCGGGCCATCGAGGACGCGCGGGCGGCGCTGCTCGAGCTGCCCGATGACCCCTACATCCAGCAACACATGGAGAACACTATGCGACGCAAGTCGGAGTTCCTTGCCCAGGCCGTTCAACTCGCGGCGACCGACTGATGGTCCCGGCGACGGTTGTCCTGGCCGCTCTCGCAGCGACGAACCCCGGTGCGCGCGACACGACGTTCGTGGTGCCCGAGGGCGCGCGCATTGAGATCGAACACCGCGAGGGAGATATCCGCGTGATGGGCGCGGCCAGCCGCGAGGCGCGGGTCGTGCTCGACGACGATGACGGCGCGATTCGCGTACAGTCCTCGGGCGGCACGACTCGGATCGGCACAAGCCCCAGCGGCGACGGCGCGGACCTGCTCATCTGGCTTCCGGAGGATGTCGACGTGAGCGTGGTCGGACACGAAGGCGATGTCACGGTCGCCGGCATCGTCCGCGGCGCGGTGACCGTGAGAACGGCCGACGGAGACGTAGAGATCGATGGCGCGGCCAGCGTCAGCGTCGCCACGCTGGACGGCTCCGTGACGATATCCAGTACCGGAACCGCGACGGTCAGCGTGACGGACGGCGACGTGTGGCTCGATCAGGTGGCGGGAGGCATGAGCATCAGCGGCATCGACGCGGACATCATCGTCACGAACGCCGACACGCGCGCCATCTCGGTCGCCACCGTGGACGGCGACGTCTGGTACGACGGCGCCCTTCACGGCGACGGTAGCTACTCGCTCAGCACCCACGACGGCGACGTGACGTTCGCCGTCCCGGAGGACGCCGGCGCCCGCGTCTCCGTGTCCACCTTCGACGGAGAACTCGTCCCATCGTTCCCCGTCCAGTTTCAGGGAGGCAGCGTGCGGGGAGGAGAGTTCACGGTCGGCGATGGATCGGCCGCCGTGACGCTGAAGTCGTTCGACGGAGACATCCTCCTCGTCCGGCCGGGGGAGCGCACCCCCGACCTCGATAGTCAGGAACCCACGAGATAGCCAGGAACCCACGAGAACCGGGAGCAGCGTGATGCGGAATACAGTGCGACGACTCGCCGCGGCGGCGGCATGGCTGGTGTGCCTGGGGGCGGCGGAAGCGCGGGCCCAGGACTTCGAATGGCAGGGATCCGTGGATCGCGGAGACGCGGTCACGATCCGGGGCGTGAACGGCTCCGTCACGGCGAGCGCGGCGAGCGGCAGCGAAGTGCGAGTCCGGGCCACGAAGGAATGGGACGACGACGATCCGGATTCGGTCCGCATCGAAGTGGTCGAGGACTCGCGGGGCGTCCTGATCTGCGCCGTCTACCCGACGAGGCGCGGGCGCGACCCGAACCGCTGCGGCCGGGGGGACGACTACCGCATGAGCGTCAACAACAACGACGTGAAGGTGCAATTCACGGTCGAGGTGCCCGCGGGCGTCGAACTCGAGGCTCGAACGGTAAACGGGGAGATCGAGGCACGGGGGATCGCGGATGACGTGGAGGCGCGGACCGTGAACGGCGGGATCGCGGTGGAAGGCAACGGCCCGGTGTCCGCGGAGACCGTGAACGGGGAGATCGAGGCGCGGCTGGGGGGCGAGATCTCCGATGACCTTCGCTTCAAGACGGTGAACGGAGGGATCCGGCTCGTGCTCCCGACCGGCACCGATGCCGACGTCGACATTCGGACGGTCAACGGCGCCATCGACACTGAGTTTCCGTTGACGATCCGCGGGCGCTGGGGACCCAAGTCCGCCTCCGGCGAGATCGGCGCGGGCGGACCGGAAATCGAGGTGAGTACCGTCAACGGCAGCATCGCCCTCGTCCGCGGCGGCTGACGCTACGGGCGGGCGCCCGAAGCAACGCCGCGTCCCGGATCAGCCGAGCGTTGCGGCGAACGTCGGCGCCCTCCGCTGCTGCGTGGCCTGCTCGTAGGCGTAGGCGATGCGCAGCAGCGCGGGCTCCGTCCAGGCCGGCCCGAAGAACGAGACCCCGGCCGGAAGTCCGCGCACGAATCCCATCGGCACCGTGATGTCGGGGTAGCCGGCGATGGCGGCGGGCGCGGCGGACGATCCCCCGTCGAGCCGGTCCCCCTTGATGTGGTCGGTCGGCCACGGCAGGTCGCGCGTGGGCGCGACGATCGCGTCCAGCTCGTGCTCCCGCGCCAGGCGGTCGATCCCATCCTCCCGATTCGCGCGCTGAATGGTGGCGACGGCGTTCAGGTATTCGGGGTCTGTGAGCGGTCCCCGCGCCTGCGAGGCGATCAGGCGCTCCTGGCCGAAGTACGGCATCTCCCGCTCGGCGTTCCGCTCGTTGAACTCGATGACCTCGGCCAGGCTCGTCACCGGGGCGTCCGGACCCAGCCCGGCCAGGTAGGCGTTGAGGTCGGCCTTGAACTCGTATTCGAGCAGCACGAGCGAAAGAGGGTCGTTCCACGCCGCGGCGTCCATGTTGGCCGGATCCACGATGACCGCGCCGTCGGCCCGCATGGCTTCGATCGCCTCGTCGAACAGCGCCAGCACGCGCGGGTCGAAGCCGAGGAAGCTGCGCACGACCCCAATCCGGGCCCCCTGAAGCCCGGCCGCGTCGAGGAACTGCGTGTAATCGGTGTGCGCGCGGCCCTCGCTCGCGGAGGTGGCGGGATCTCGCGGGTCCAGGCCCGTGCAGGCCCCGAGCAGGGCGGCCGCATCGCGAACCGTCCGGCACATGGGGCCCGCCGTGTCCTGTGAATGGGAGATGGGGATGACCCCGGCCCGGCTCCACAATCCGACGGTCGGCTTGATCCCCACGATGCCGTTGCTCGAGGAGGGACACATGATGGAGCCGCCCGTCTCCGTCCCCACCGTGAGCGCGCAGAGGTTGGCCGACGCCGCGACGCCGGAGCCGGAACTCGAACCGCACGGGTTCCGGTCAAGCGCGTAGGGGTTCCGGCACTGGCCGCCGCGCGCGCTCCACCCGGAGGTCGCGCGCACGCCCCGGAAGTACGCCCACTCGCTGAGGTTCGCCTTGGCGAGGATGACGGCGCCCGCCTCGCGCAGCCGGGCGGCCACGAACGAGTCCTGCGGCGGGATCGAGCCTTCCAGTGCGAGCGAACCCGCCGTCGTCGTCATCCGGTCGTGCGTGTCGATGTTGTCCTTGAGCGAGACGGGGATGCCGTGCAGCGGGCCGCGCACGTTCCCCGCCGCGCGCTCGGCGTCGAGTTCGTCCGCGATCGCGAGCGCGTCGGGGTTCGTCTCGATGATCGAGCGCAGTTCGGGCCCCTGCCCGTCCAGCGCCTCGATGCGTTCGAGGTACATCTCCGCGATCGAGCGGGCCGTGCGCTCGCCCGACGCCATGCTCGCCTGGAGTTCGTCGACCGTCACCTCGTCCAGCTCGAACGGCGGCACGGCCGCTGCACCGCCCGCGTCGCTGGCGGCGGAACTGTCTGACCCGCCTTCCGGCGCGCAGCCCGAGGCCGCGGCCACCGCACCGAGTCCTCCGGCAACGCTGGCTCCGATGAAGCTTCGTCGATCGATCATGGCGACTTCCTCCTCTTCAGCGGCTCTCTCTCACCCGATCCGCCGCCGCGCCGAGTCCGAAAGACGTTCCCGCGGGAACGTCCGGCGGCGGCGCGGCTCAGAACGCGTCGTCGGTGATGATGAGCATGCCGAGGCCGCGCAGCGTCTCGTTGAGCGCCGCGACATCCGTCCGCACCAACTCTTCGAGCTCGGCCAGGTGGGTCTCCAGCGCCTCGTGGAGGATGACCTTCACCTCCATCTCCTGGTCCGTGGGCCGGAAATCCGCGATGGAGAGCGCGCCGACGAGGTAGCCGAGCTTCTGCAGGAGCCGCGCCTCGAAGCGCACGCCGTCCTGCCCCTGCCCCGTGAGGCGCAGGTCGACCATCGTCTCCTGCAGTTCCATCAGCTTCTGCCGCAAGTCCTCGACCGACGCCGCGAGGTCCTCCTCCTCCGCAAACCGCGACAGCGTCCGAAGCTGCACCCGCATCGCCTCGACGCGATGCACCGCCTCGCCGGCCCGCACTACGTCCTCCCGCACCTCGCGGATGAAGGCGAGCTGCTCTGCGATGTCCGCCTCCGTCCCCGCGGAATGCGGGTCCTTCAGCACGGTGAGCGGCTGCTCGTGCGTCGCCCCGTCCACCGTGAGCCGCACCGTGTACTGTCCCGGCGGCATCAGCACCGAGATCTGCGCCCCGCCCGGCGCCGGCCGTCCCTCGTCTCCGACCTCGATGTGCTCGGCGTACCTGGGCGGCGTGAGCATCCGGATCGGCTCGTTGGGTTCGTCCCTCAGGTCCCAGTGGATCCGGTTCACGCCCGCGCGGTTCCGCCCCTCCAGCGTGCGCACGACCGTCCCCGACCCATCCAGGATCTCGATCGTCGGCCCCTCGGAGGCCGCCGCTGCGAGCCAGTAGTTGAGCGAGGCCCCGTACTCCGGGTCCTCTCCGATCGTGGGGTCGTCATAGGGGATCGAGGGGGGCGTGATCGGCCGGAAGCGGTACGCGTCGCGCGGCGCGAACAGGTGCGAGGCCGAGGCCATCACCTCCGGCGTCATCTGCTGGATCGGCGACAGGTCGTCGAAGATCCAGAACCCGCGCCCGTACGTGCCCACG
>JAPPBA010000137.1 GCA_026705295.1 Candidatus Palauibacter australiensis | reverse complement strand
GGGCGCGCGCGACCTCGGGCACGGAGGAGCCAATGCACGTCGTCTTCAGGTGGGAATACGCCGGTGAGAGCGGGAACTTCCGCGGCGACGGCGCCGCCCGCGTGAATCCTCCCGACCGCTTTCGCCTCGACCTCTTCTCGACGGGAGAGGGAAGTCTGCAGGCCACGCTCGTCGACGGGGTTCTGGCCACGTCGGGCGACCTCGAGGGCGTCGAGCTGCCCCCGACCGTCTTTCTGTACGCCATGGCGGGCGTGTTTCGGCCCGGTGACCCGCCTCCCGCGGGCGGGTACGAGATCTCCGGCTCCCGCGTTCTCGAGTTCGCGGTCGAAGGAGGCGCGACGCGAAGCTACTATCTTGGCGAGGGGCGGCTCACCCGCCTTGAGGAGCGACGGGGCGGCCGCCGCGAGCGCTGGATCGAACTAGAGTGGGGGAGCGACCGCCGCTGGCCCCGGGAAGCCCGGTATCGGGACATCGTGGACTCGAGCGGGGTACTTTGGGAGCTGGTGAGCGCGACGGTTCAATCACAGCCATACGATGAGGAGCACTATGTTCTGCCGATTCCGGACCGGAGCGATGGCCGCGATCGCGATGCTCGCCGTGCTGGCGGGGTGCTACGGCTTCTCCGGCGGCGGCGGGCTGCCCAGCCACATGCGCACCGTGTGGGTCGCCCCGATCGAAAACGAGAGCACGCAGTTCGGCATCGCGGAGTCGTTGATGGACGAACTCCTCACGGCGGCGCGCCAGCGGCTGGGGCTGCGGCTCGCGTCCGAGGAGGAAGCCGACGCGGTCATCACGGCGCAGATCCGGCGCTACGCAGATGAGGCGGTCAACTTCGACGCCGTCGGGGGAGTCGGCGCGGACGTCTTCCAGCGCCGCGTGACCGTCAGCGTCTCCGTGGAGATCCTGGATGTGGCCGAGAACCTCATCATCTGGGGGAATCAGAGCCTGACCGGGACCGGGGAGTACGAACCCGGAGCGGAAACCGAAGACCAGGCCCTGATCGTCGCGCTCGAGAACCTCGTCCAGCAGATCGTCGACGGAGCGCAATCGCAGTGGTAGGCTGACCGTCCGTCGACCGCCGCGACGGATCGTGCGGGAGCCCCTCGCGCCCGCGCGATCGGTTCGCCATTCTGTGGTCGATCGTTCACACGGGCCGATAACTCTCACTCAACGTCCGGGCGCCGACATGCCGCTAGCCGCTCGACCCGCCACGCCGAACCTGTGACGTACACCGCCGGTCTCGTCGCCATCCTGGCGGCCGTCTGGCTCCTGTTGTCGGGGTACTTCGACAAACCGCTGCTCCTGGGCCTCGGCGCGGCCTCGGTGGCGTTCGTCGTATTCATCTCCCTCCGCATGCGGATCGTCGATGACGAGGGGATGCCGATCCAGCTCCCGGCGGGGCTCGTCCGCTACCTGCCGTGGCTCGTCGTCGAGATCGTGAAGGCGAACGTCGATGTCGCCCGGCGCATCCTGAGGCCGGGCCTGCCGATCCGTCCCCGCGTGATCCGCGTGCGGGCGGGGCAGCGCACGGATGTCGGCCGCGTCATCTACGCCAACTCCATCACGCTCACGCCCGGTACGGTGACGATCGACACGGAGGGCGACCATATCACGGTCCACGCCCTCACGGAGGAGGCGGCCGAGGGCGTCCTCTCGGGCGAGATGGACCGGCGGGTCGCCCGCGTCGAGGGGCGCGGATGATCCTCGCCGCCGTCGTCGCCGCGATCATTGTCACGATGGCGCTCGCGCTCGTGCGGGCGGGGAAGGGGCCGACCGTCTTCGACCGGATCCTCGCGCTGAACATGTTCGGCACGAAGACGGTCCTCCTGATCGCCGTGATCGGGTTCGTGACGGACCGGCCCGACTTCCTCGACCTCGGACTCGTGTACGCCCTCATCAACTTCATCGGCGTCATCGCCGTCCTGAGGTTCTCCAAGTACGGGAACTTCGCCGACCCGGACCGCGAGAGAACGTGATGGCGCTCGAGATCGTGAGTTCGGTACTCGTGATCGCCGGCGCGATCTTCGCGGTCATCGGCGGGATCGGCATCGTCCGCCTGCCCGACTTCTTCTGCCGCATCCACGGGGCGGGGATCACGGACACGCTCGGGGCGGGGTTGATTCTGACCGGGCTCATGTTCCTCTCGCCCCACTGGATCGTGGCGGTGAAGCTCCTCGCGATCCTCGTCCTGCTCTGGACCACGAGCCCCACGGCCACCCACGCCCTCGCCAACGCGGCGCTCGAGACCGGGCTCCGGCCGCACGTCGATGAGACGGAGGAGGCCACATCGAGTTCGTAGCCATCGAGGTCCAGATCGTCACGGCGCTCCTCCTCACGCTTCTGTGCGCGACGGCGGTCGCCGTCGTGCGCATGCGCGGCCTGTTCGCCGCCGTGATGCTGATGGGGATCTACAGCTTCCTCGGCGCCTCCTGGATGCTCCTGCTCGACGCCCCCGACGTCGCCTTCACGGAGGCCTCGGTGGGCGCCGGGATCTCGACCATCCTCGCACTGGCCACGCTCGCGCTGACCACGCGCAAGGCGAAGACCCCGGCTCGGCGGCCCGCGCTGCCCCTCCTCATCGTGGCCATCACCGGGGCGGCGCTGGTCTACGGGACGCTCGACATGCCGCACTTCGGCGATCCGGAGGCTCCGGCCAGCAACTACCCGCACCCGTCGTACGTCGAGCGCACGGAGCACGACATCCACGTGCCGAACGTGGTCACGGCGGTACTGGCCAGCTACCGGGGCTACGACACGCTCGGCGAGACGGTCGTGATCTTCACGGCCGGCATCGCCGTGCTGGTGCTCCTGCGGGGGAGCCGTAAACGCCGGCCCACGGGCGGAGGAGGGGGGGACGCGGGATGACCGACCACACGATTCTGCGCGTCGTCAGCAAGCTCCTGCTGCCGTACGTCCTCCTCTTCGCCCTCTACGTGCAGTTCCACGGCGACTACGGGCCGGGCGGCGGCTTCCAGGCGGGCGTGATCTTCGCGGCCGGTTTCGTGCTGTACGGGCTCATCTTCGGGCTCACGGCGGTGCGCCGCGTGGCCCCGGCCCGCATGATCGAACTCGTCATCGCAACCGGCGTGCTCGTCTACGCGGGCACCGGGGTCGCGACGATGCTCCTGGGCGGGAACTTCCTCGACTACGACGCCCTCTACGCCGCCCACCCGTCGACGGGGCAGCACTACGGCATCCTGGTCGTCGAACTCGGCGTCGGGATGACGGTGGCGGCGGTGATGATCGCGGTCTATTCGACCTTCGCGGGGCGAGGGCGCGCATGACCGAGACCCTCGTCGACTCCGTCCTCGGCCTCTACAACTACTGGGTCGTCATCTTCCTGATGATGACGGGGTTCTACATCGTCATCTCGCGCGGCAACCTCATCAAGAAGGTCATCGGGCTCAACATCTTCCAGACCTCCGTCTTCCTCTTCTACATCACGGTGGGGAAGGTGAGCGGGGGCACGGCGCCCATCGTGGCCGAGGGGCTGGAGGTCTACAGCAACCCGCTGCCCAGCGTCCTCATCCTGACGGCGATCGTCGTGGGCGTCGCGACGACCTCCGTCGCGCTGTCGCTCGTCGTCCGCATCCGCGAGGCGTACGAGACGATCGAGGAGGATGAGATCCAGGCGCACGACGAGGCCCGATGATGGAGGCGATCCAGGCCCAGTTGCCGGTCCTGCAGGTCGTCATCCCGCTCCTCGCGGCGCCCCTCTGCATCATCCTGCGGCGGCGTTCGCTGGTGCTCCCGTTCGCGACGGGCGTGTGCTGGGTCACCTTCCTGGTCTCCGTGGCCCTCCTCGGCGACGTGCTCGAGGCGGGCGTCATCAGCTACGCACTCGGGGGCTGGGCGGCGCCGTGGGGAATCGAGTACAGGGTCGACGCGCTGGCCGCCTTCGTCCTCCTCTTCGTGTCCGGGATCGCCGCGCTCGTCCTGACCTACGCGCCGCGCAGCCTCACCGACGAGATTCCGGCCAGCCGGCATTATCTCTTCTGCACCCTCTATCTCCTCTGCCTCACGGGGCTGCTCGGCATCGCGATCACCGGGGACCTGTTCAACGTCTTCGTCTTCCTCGAGGTCTCGGCGCTCTCGTCCTACGCGCTGATCGCGCTCGGGGGCCGCCGGCAGGCACTGCCCGCGGCGTTCCAGTACCTGGTGATGGGCACGATCGGGGCCACGTTCATCCTCATCGGCATCGGTCTCATGTACCAGATGACCGGTACCCTGAACATGGCGGACATGGCGGCGCGGCTTCCCGCCGTCGAGGGCGTGCGGACCGCGCTGGTCGCGTTCGGCTTCCTCACCGTCGGGATTGCGCTCAAGATGGCGCTCTTCCCGCTCCACGTCTGGCTGCCCAACGCCTACGCGTACGCGCCATCGGTGGTGAGCGCCTTCATCGCGGCCACGGCCACGAAAGTCTCCGTCTACATCCTGCTGCGCTTCATGTTCAGCGTGTTCGGCCTCGAGTTCTCCTTCGAGCAGCTCAGACTCGGACACGCGCTCATGCCGCTGGCCCTGGCCGGGATCTTCGTCGCCTCCACGGCGGCGATCTTCCAGCGCAACGTGAAACGCATGCTCGCCTACTCGTCGGTGGCGCAGATCGGCTACATGGTGCTCGGCATCAGTTTCGCGACCGCGACGGGGCTCACGGGCGGCATCGTCCACCTGTTCAACCACGCGCTCATCAAGGGCGGGCTCTTCATGGCGATGGGGTGCATCATGCTGCAACTGCACTCGGTCGACCTCGATGACATGGCGGGGATCGGGCGCGCGATGCCGTGGACGATGGCGGCGTGGGCCCTCGGAGGTCTCGGGCTCATCGGAGTGCCTGCGACGGCCGGCTTCATCAGCAAGTGGTACCTGATCGAGGCGGCGCTGGAGCAGGGTAGCGTGCTCGTCGCGATCCTGCTGCTCCTCAGTTCGCTGCTGGCCCTCGTCTACGTGTGGCGCGTGGTCGAAACCGCCTTCTTCCACGAACCGAGCGAGCGGGCTCGCGAGGCAAGCGAGGCGCCGCTCTCGATGCTGATCCCGACCTGGGTGCTCCTCGGGGCGACGGTCTTCTTCGGCATCTACACGGCGTACTCGGCGGGCGTCGCGCGGCAGGCCGCCGAGGCCGTGCTCGGAGGGCTGCGGTGAGCGGCATGGTCCCGCTCTACTGGGCGCTGGTGATTCCGCTCGCCGGGGCCGTGCTCATCGCGCTGCTCGGCCGGTGGCCCAACGTGCGGGAGGCCGTCACGCTCGCCACCGGCGTCGCGCTCTTCTGGTTCGTCGCGTCGCTCCTGCCCCACGTCCTTGCGGGG
Source organism: Candidatus Palauibacter australiensis (assembly GCA_026705295.1). Classification (NCBI taxonomy): domain Bacteria; kingdom Pseudomonadati; phylum Gemmatimonadota; class Gemmatimonadia; order Candidatus Palauibacterales; family Candidatus Palauibacteraceae; genus Candidatus Palauibacter; species Candidatus Palauibacter australiensis. Next base: position 14,224 of record JAPPBA010000137.1, on the reverse strand, counting down.
GCGAACCCCGGTGTCGAGCTGGTGCGGGTGCTTCCAGGCCTCCCGCTCGTGCTGCGGCTGGAGCCTCTCGGCATGCTCTTTGCCCTGGTGGCCTCCGGGCTCTGGATCGTCACGTCGCTGTACTCGATCGGCTACATGCGGGGGCACGCGGAGGCGCACCAGACGCGGTTCTACGTCTGTTTCGCGGTCTCCATCTGCGCCGCCATGGGCGTCGCGCTCGCGGGCAACCTGTTCACGCTGTTCCTCTTCTACGAGGTGCTGACGCTCTCGACCTACCCCCTCGTCTCGCACCACGGGACGCCGAAGGCGATGAAGGGCGCCCGCACGTATCTGGGGATCCTCGTCGGCACGTCCGTCGCGTTTCTCCTCCTCGCGGTGGCGTGGACCTGGGTCCTCGCGGGCACGCTCGACTTCCGCGTCGGGGGGATCCTGGCCGGCCGGGCGAGCGATGGCGTCCTCCTCGTCCTGCTCGCGCTCTTCGTGTTCGGCACGGGGAAGGCCGCGGTCATGCCGGTCCACCGCTGGCTTCCCGCCGCCATGGTCGCGCCGACGCCGGTGAGCGCGCTCCTGCACGCCGTCGCGGTCGTGAAGGCCGGCGTGTTCACGATCATGAAGGTCGTCATCTACATCTTCGGCCTCGACCTGCTGAGCGCGTCGGGGATCAGCGTCTGGCTCATGTACGCCGCCGGCTTCACGGTCATCGCGGGCTCCCTCGTCGCCATGGCGCAGGACAACCTCAAGCGGCGCCTCGCCTACTCCACGGTGAGCCAGCTCTCCTACATCGTCCTCGGGGCGGCGCTCGCGAACGCCTGGGGCGTGGTCGGCGGCAGCATGCACATCCTGATGCACGCCTTCGGCAAGATCACCCTCTTCTTTTGCGCCGGCGCGATCTATGTCGCGGCGCACAAGACGGAGATCAGCGACATGCGCGGGCTGGGCCGCGCCATGCCGATCACGATGGTGGCGTTTCTCATCGGGGCCCTCAGCGTCATCGGCGTCCCGCCCCTCGGCGGGAGCTGGAGCAAGTGGTACCTGGCGCTCGGGGCGCTCGACGCCGGCCAGATTATCTTCGTCGCGGTACTGATGGTCAGTTCGCTGCTGAACATCGCATACCTCGTCCCGATCCCCATCCGGGCGTTCTTCTCGAAGCCCGCGGATGGATCGGACCCGCCGCGCTTCAAGGAGGCACCGGCGTTCTGCGTCGCGGCGCTCTCGTTCACGGCGGTCGGCTGCATCGTCCTCTTCTTCCTCGCGGACGATGTCTATCGCCTGCTCGTCCCCCTGGGCGGAGGGTAAGCCATGGCCTCTGACGCGCACGACACGGGCGGACAAGTGAAGGACCGGGGCCGGCACTACTTCGACGATCCGAAGCGATGGAAGCGCCTGATCGTGATCCTGATCGCCGTCTGCGCCGTCGTCTTCGGGCTCGACCTCGTCAACTTCGTCCAGATGCAGATGGGCTGGCCGGAACTGCGCCACCCGGAGCGCACCTGGGAAGGCTTTCCCGGCTACTACGCCTTCTACGGCTTCCTCGCCTACACGGCGATCGTCTACACCGCCAAGGCGCTCCGGAAGGGCGTGATGCGGGACGAGGACTACTATGACCGGTAGTCTGCCTCCCGCGGCGGTCATGATCCTCGGGGCTTTGCTCGTACCCTTCCTCCGGGGCCGGGCGCGTACGGGCTGGGTCCTCCTGCTCCCCGCCGCGAGCCTCGCCGCCCTTCTTGCGCTGGGCGAAGGAGAGTTCGGGCGGGTCTCGATCTTCTCCTACGAGCTGACGCTCGTCCGCATCGACGGGCTGAGCCGGATCTTCGGGTGGCTCTTCCACATCGCGGCCTTCATCGGGCTCATCTTCGCGCGGCGCGGGGGGAGCGCGCTGGAAGACGCCTCGGCGCTGGTCTACGCGGGCGCCGCCATCGGAGCCGTCCAGGCCGGCGACCTGATCACGCTCTTCGTCTTCTGGGAGCTGCTGGCGCTGAGTTCCGTCTTCCTCGTGTGGGCGCGGGGCACGGAACGTTCCTACCGGGCGGGGATCCGCTACCTCATCGTGCAGGTCGGCTCCGGCGTCGTCCTCCTGGCCGGGATCATCGCCCACGCGCGGGCCACGGGCTCCGTCGCCTTCGGACCCATGGAGACGGGGACGCTGGGGACGAACCTCATCCTGCTCGGAATCGGGATCAAGGCGGCCTTCCCGTTGCTCCACAACTGGCTCACGGACGCCTATCCGGAAGCCACCTACAGCGGCGCCGTCTTCCTGAGCGCGTTCACAACGAAGGTCGCCGTCTACGCCTTGGCGCGGGGATACCAGGGAGAGGAGCTGCTGATCTGGGTCGGCGTCGTCATGACGATGTTCCCGATCTTCTACGCCGTGATCGAGAACGATCTGCGACGGGTGCTCGGCTACAGCATGATCAACCAGATCGGCTTCATGGTGTGCGGCGTCGGGATCGGCACCGAGATGGCCGTGAACGGGGCGGTCGCGCACGCCTTTAACGACGTGCTGTTCAAGGGGCTCCTCTTCATGTCGACGGGGGCGCTGCTCTATCGCACAGGCACGACGAAGTGCAGCGAGCTTGGCGGACTCTACAAGAGCATGCCGAAGACGGCGGGTCTGTGCGTCGTCGGCGCCGCCTCCATCTCCGCCTTCCCGCTCTTCAGCGGGTTCGTGAGCAAGTCGATGGTGATGGCGGCCGCGCTGGAGATGAACCTCGACGTCGTGTGGCTCTTCCTCCTCTTCGCCTCCGCCGGCGTGCTCCACCACGCGGGGATCAAGATCCCGTTCTACGGCTTCTTCGGCCCCGATTCCGGGATCCGCACGAAGGAGGCGCCGACGAGCATGCTCATCGCGATGGGGATGGCGGCCTTCCTGTGCGTGTTCAACGGGACGTGGCCGACGCTGTTCCTGTATCCGAACCTGCCCTACGAGGTGACGTACGAGCCGTTCACGCCCTCGCACGTGATCAGCCAGCTCCAGCTGCTCTTCTTCGCCGTGCTCGCCTTCGTGTGGCTCCGACTCTCCGACCGGGAGCCGCACGAGCTGCCCTCGACGAACCTGGACGCAGACTGGTTCTACCGCCGCTTCGGCAGGGGGTTGGCGCTTGCGGCCGGGGGCGTCGCGTCGCGGCTGCGGGAGGCCGTCGCGTCGCGCGCTGTGGCCGCGGCCGGCGGCGCCATCGGATCGGCGCGGCGCTACATGGGCCCGAGTGGGGTGCTGGGGCGCACCTGGCCCACCGGCACCTCCGTCATCTGGGTCGCCATCCTGCTCCTGGTGTTCCTGCTCCTCTACTACGCGAGTACCCCGCTCACGGGGGGGCCGCCGCCGCAATGACGAAGTCCGGCGCGGCGCGGACGGACGGGGCTCGGGATTCGGGCGCGCGGGCCCTGATCGAAGCCATCCTCGCCGACTCGGAGGCGATCGTGGCGCTCGGCGTCACGCTCGAGGCGTTGGGCGAGGACACCGCGGTCCTCAGGATGGCCATGCGTCCCGACCTTACCCGCAACGGCACGATGTATCACGGCGGTCCGGTCGCGTCGCTGATCGACATCGCCGGGGACATGGTCGTCGCCGTGCGGGCCGGGGGCGGGGTCCCGACGATCTCGCTGCGGGTCGACTACCTGCGCCCCTGCACCGGCCCGTACTTGCTGGCCACCGCCCGCCTGCGGCGTCACGGCCGTACGATCTCGGTGTCGGATGTCGATGTGCACGACGACCAGGGGCGCCTCTGCGCGGTCGGACGGGGGACCTACTCGTCGCTCGTGGGCTGATGCGGTGAAGGCGGTCCTCTACGACGCCCACGGCGACGCCGACCAACTCTACATGAGCGAGGTTCCCGACCCGGAACCCGCGTTCGGGGAAGCCCTGGTCCGGATCCGGGCCTGCGGGCTCAACGGTTTCGATCCGATGATGCTGGGCGGCACGACGGGGCTGCAGGTCCCGCTCCCCATGACGCCGTGCGGCGACGCGGCGGGAGAGATCGCCGGCTTCGGACCCGGGACGGACGCGGCCGGACGGCGGGTCGGGGACCGCGTGCTGATCGACCCGTTGATCGAGGGCCGCGGCATGCTGGGCGAGAAGGCTCCGGGCGCGGCCGCCGAGTACCTCGTCCTCCCCCTCGGGAATCTGCTGCCGATTCCCGACGGCGTCTCGTTCGAGCAGGCCGCCGCCCTGCCGGTCGCGTACGGGACGGCCCTGCGCATGATCGAGGACCGCGCCCGGATACAGCCGGGCGAGACCGTGCTGATCCTGGGCGCGACGGGCGGCGTGGGCTGCGGCTGCGTCCAGCTCTGTAAGCGAATCGGGGCGCGGATCATCGCCACCGGGGGCTCGCGCTGGAAGCTCGAACGGCTTCGTGCGCTGGGGGCGGATCACGTGCTGCCCTCCGACTCCGCCGAACTGGTTCGACAGGTGCGGGCGATCGCGGGCCGGCCCCGCTACCACGATCCCGACGCCGGAGGCGTGGACGCCGTGATCAACTACATCGGCGGGACCACTTGGGCCGCCAGCCTGAAGGCGCTGCGCTTCCAGGGTCGCATGGTTACCTGCGGGGCCACCGCCGGCTACGACCCGCGCACGGACATCCGCTACATCTGGAGCTTCGAGCAGTCGATCATCGGATCGGACGGGTGGAGCCGCGAGGGGCTGGCGCGTCTGCTCGACATGGTGGCGGGCGGCGAACTCGACCCGGTCATCCACGCCGTCAGGCCCATCGACGAGAGCCGCGCGGCGATGCGCGAACTCATGGAGCGCGCAGTATTCGGAAAATCGATTCTGACTCCGTGAACTATCCGATCGCCCGCAAGATCCCGCGGGCGGTCCTGGATGCCGAAGCCGACCGGCTGACGGCGCTTGGCGCGGCGCCGCTGCACCGGAAGCTCGGCGGCTACGCCCGCTTGGCCGGGCCGGGGTTCATGGGCGCGGCCCTCACGCTCGGTGCCGGTACGCTCACCTCCTCGATGCTGTCGGGCGCCACGTTCGGCTATCGCACCCTGTGGCTCATCTGGCTGAGCGCGGGGTTGGGCCTGTTCATGATGGCCGCGATGGCCCGTTTCACCTGCAGGGGCGGCTTCCGCGTCATCCCGACCCAGAACCGGCGCCACTCATGGGTCATCGGGTCGCTGATGACCGGCCTCGTCGGCACGGCCGCGGTCGCCGTGATCTTCAACTTCGGCCAGGTCGCGCTCGGCACCCATCTCATCGAGTCGCTGGCGCCGTTTGCCGGCTTCGCGTTCCCCGCCGAGTACAACTGGCTCATCTACTGTGGGGTCACGAGCGCGCTCATCCTGAGCTACGGGCGCCGGGGAGGCCGGGGGACGCGGCTCGTCGAAGCGGTCATGAAGAGCGGCATCGCCGTCATGATCCTCGCGTTCGGAGCCGTCCTGCTGTTGGTGGGCGTCGACTGGGACGCGGCGGCACGCGGCTTCTTCATCCCGTGGCTGCCCGGCGGCGGGGAGGGTCTGGACCTCTTCATCGCGTCGTCCGCCGCCGCCGTCGGCGTCATGGACTGGGTGTTCTTCCACTACGCCGGACTCGGCCGCGGCTGGGGGCGGAACCACGAATCGCTGGCCCGCTTCGATCTGATCGCGGGGCTCTTCCTCCCGTTCGTGGTCATCAACTTCCTGATGATCGGCGTGTTCGCGGCGACGCTGTTCCCGCAGGGGATCACGCCCGACTCGGGGCCCGAACTGGCGGCTGCGCTCATGCCCCTCCTCGGACCCACGTGGTCGCAGATCCTCTTCTACGCGGGCTTCCTCGCCGTGCCGATCACGACGACGGTCGGGATGAGTCTGGCCGGGGCGATGGCCGTCCACGAGGCCTTCGGCTGGGAGCCCGATACGGCGTCGTGGCGCTGGAAGGTCAGCGCGCTGCTGCCGCAGATCGCCTTTCTGGCGGCCTGGAACGCCCGTCCGGTCTGGCTCGTGATCGCGATCGCGGCGTTTCTCTCGCTGGCGAACAACGTCGTCGGATGGTCGATGTACCTGTTGCTGAACGACCGCGAACTCCTCGGCGCGGACCGCTGCCGGTCCTACCTGTGGAACCTCGGGATCCTGCTCCAGGTGACGCTCCTGAACGCGATCGCCGTCACGTACGTCTTCAATCGGCTGGGGTGGTGGTGATGAGCGCCGTGGACCGGCTTCTCGCACGACGGGTCGGACCCTGGTCGGGGCGGGTCTGGGGACTCGTTCTCAACCTGGTCGCGAACGCGGTGGCGCTGTGGGGCGTCTCGTCGGTCATGCGGACGGGAGGCGGCTGGACGTGGGTCGTCGTCGGCTGCGCCGCCACGGTCGCGTGCATCGCCGTGCTCGCGCGCCCCTCGCGGTCCCCGGGGTCCGACGAGTGAGCGGCGCCGGGCGGGCCGACGGCTCCCGCGGCCGCGATGCCAACCTCGGATACTGGCTCCGCGAAGCGGCCGAGGCCTTCCAGGATCGGGTCGCGCTCATCGACCTTTCGCGTTCCGTCCCCCGGGAGGTCACCTACGCCGAACTGAACGAGCGGATGGATCGCGTGGCCAACCTGCTCTCGGGTGCCGGTATCGGAGCCGGCGACCGGTTTGCGCTGAGTGTCGGAAACCGCTTCGAGTTCGTCGAAATCCTCTTCGGCGGGATGCGCTGCGGGGCGGTCCCGGTGCCCCTCAACTTCAAGCTGTCGGCGGCGTCGCTCGCCCACATCGTGCGGGACGCGGCCTGCCAGGCCGCCTTCGTCGAGACCGCGGCGACGGCGCGCTCGGGCGCGGTCGCCGAACAGTTGGGAATCGAGACAAGGTGGGACGTCGGCGGGGCTGGCCGGAGGCTCGAGCGAGGCAGCGCCGGCTGGCTGGACTACGAGCGCGCGCTCGCGGGATCGTCGTCCCGCTTCGACCCACCGCGGCTCGGCGCCGGCCACACGGCGTTCCAGCCCTACACGTCGGGATCGACCGGCAAGCCCAAGGGTGTCGTCCTCTCCCACGAAGGGCAGCTCTGGTGGGCGCGTTGCCTGCGGAAGTACTGGCCGGCCGACCCGGGCGACCGGGCGCTCGTCGCCGTGCCCCTCTACCACAAGAACGCGATGGCCGGGGCCATAAAACCGCTGCTGCAGGCCGGGGCGTCGGTCGTCGTGCTGCCCGGCTTCTCCCCGGAATCCTTCCTGCGGGCCCTCAGCGAGTACCGGTGTACGCAGGTGAGCGCCGTCCCCGCCGTGTTCGCGATGGTCCTGGATCACACGGACTTGATCGCGGAGCTGGATTTCTCGGCACTCCGGAAGGTCACGCTGGGATCCGCCCCGGTGCAGCCCGAACTGATGCACGCGGTCGAGCGCGCGTTCGACGTCGAAGTCGGCGAGAGCTACGGGCTCACCGAGGGCGGACCGGTCATGATCGGGCCTGCGCCCGACGGACGCCCGACCCCGAGGGGAAGCTGCGGCACGGCGTGGCCCGAGGGAGAAATCAGGCTCGTGCGCGACGGCCGCGAAGATCCGGAGTACGGAGAGCTGTGGGTCCGGAATCCCGGCGTCACGACGGGCTATCACAACCTGCCCGCGGTCAACGCGGCCCGGATCCGGGACGGCTGGCTCGCCACGGGCGACCTCTTCTTCCGCGACGCGCAGGGCTTCTACTACTTCCGCGGCCGCACCGACGACATGTTCAACTCGGGCGGCGAGAACATCTATCCCAAGGAGGTGGAGGACCTGCTGCTGTCCCACCCCGATGTCCGCGAGGCGGCCGTCGTGCCCGTGCCCCACGCCCTCAAGGGCGCGGTCCCGGCCGCGGTGGTCAGGCTCGGGCCGGAGGCGAGGGCCACGGCCGAATCGCTCAAGCGCTACACCCTCGAGCGCGGACCCGCGTACGCGCACCCCCGGCACATCGCGCTCGTGGAGGAGATGCCGCTCACCGGCGTGGGGAAGGTCGACCGAACGGCGATTCTCGGCGTGCTGGGACACGCCGACGCGGGGTGAACGCCCCGCTCGTGGTCGGGGCGCGGCGGTCGCCGCTCTCCCGGGCCCAGGCCGCGTGGGTGGGCGAACGGCTGCGCGAACGCTGGCCCGAGCTGCCCGTCGAATACCGGTTCATCTCCACCGCCGGGGACCGGGATCCCGCGACGCCGCTTCCGGAGATCGGGGGGAAGGGGCTGTTCACCGAAGACCTCGAACGCGCGCTCCGGGAAGGAGACATCGATGTCGCGGTGCATTCCCTGAAGGATCTGCCGGCGGACCTCCCCGATGGGTTGATGCTGGGCGCGGTCCCGTCCCGCGAAGATCCCCGCGACGTGCTCGTGGTTCGGAATCTCGCGGTTCGGAATCCGCCGGACTCCGCGCCCCGGGACGCGGATGGACGCGACCTCCTGCGACGCCTCCCCTCCGGCGCGCGCGTCGGCACGTCGTCGTTGCGCCGCGCCGCTCAGTTGCGCGCCTCCCGGACCGACCTCGATCCGCGGCCGATCCGCGGGAATGTCGACACGCGGCTCCGCAAGCTGGAGGACGGCCGCTTCGAGGCGCTGGTCCTGGCGGCGGCCGGGCTCCGGCGGCTCGGCGTGTGGCCCCCCGGCGCCCACGTCCTCGATGAGGACTGGCTACCGGCCCCCGGTCAGGGTGCGCTCGGGCTCCAGTGTCGCGATGGGCCGGACGGAGCGGCCGCGCGCATCGGGGCGCTCGACGATCCGGCCGCCCGGGCGGAGACGACCGCCGAGCGGACGCTGCTCGCGGTGCTCGAGGGTGGGTGCCGGGTTCCCATCGCCGCCCGCGCGTCCCTGCGGGGGGAGGACCTCCTGCTCCGCGCGGCCGTCTACGACGTGGACGGTGGCCCGCCGGTCGAAGCGGCCGGAACGGGGTCTCGCGCTTCGCCCGGCGCACTCGGCCGCCGGCTGGCGAAACAGTTGCTCGAGGCGGGGGCGTCCGGCCTCGTGGAGCGGGCGCGGCGGCTCAGTCCGTGAGGCGCCGCGAGCCGTCCCCCTGAAAGCCGTACATGAGGGTCACGCATCCGGGCGTCGCCTGCGGGCAGTAATAGCTCAGGATCCTCAGCTTCGCGTAGCCACCCTCCGCCGTCCGGATCACGTACGTCTCGTCCTTCGGTTCGAGGAGGTGGGAGAAGAACCCGTACCGGTACCAGCGCTCGAGTCCGGGCGTCGCCGGGCCATCCTCCAGCGCGCCGTCCGTCGTCGCGTAACCGGATGCCGGGGCCTCGGTCACGGTTTCCCACGGCGCGCCGATGGCGATCGCGCCGCCGGCCCCGGGGTATCCGGCGCCCCCGTTCACGACGACGTGATACCGGTTGAGCGCGAGATCCCAGCCCGCGAGCGGGCCGGCGACCGCGCTCCCCCGGTCGAAGTCGAAGTAGATCCATCGCGAGCCGTCCCGCGCATCGACGGTGACCGTGTCCACGACGAACCGGTCCACGGGGGGGCGCGGGGCGACGGGCGTGGGAACGAAGGTGACGGGGTCGGGCCTCGTGAACGAGCCGGCAACGACGACGACGAGGATGAACAGGAACACGGCAGCCGCGACATAGAGTACAACCGGCCGGCCTCCGTCCGCCCGGTCCTCGCGCCTCAGCGCCCCCGGTGCCACGGGGACTCGTGCCGCGTTCCGTCCAGGAACCTGGCCAGGTTGGCGAGATAATAGGCCAGCGCCGCCGCCGCGAGCGCGAAGATCACACCGATCGCGAGCGCCCCGAGACTCCCGGCGCTCGCGAAGATCCGGAACTCCCACGCGGCGAAGACGGCGCAGAAGACGATGGCCGTTGCGATGAGAAAACGGTGAAACCCGATGATCGACATGGGATGTTCCGATTCACGGTGGACTTCGGTCCGTCTGTCGAACATCGTACGAAGGCGGGACGCGAGCCGAAACTTCGCCTTGACCCTCTGCCGGCCCGATTGGAGCTTCCACTCCCCATGAGTTCCGGATTTCGCACCTACCACGAAGTGGACGAACTGCGTTCCGATCTCCCGGATCAGATCGCGGCCGGGGACGAGCGCGTGTCCGTGCGGCTCGCCTCCGTCGCCCGCGTCATCGCGGTGATGAGCGGCAAGGGCGGAGTGGGGAAGAGCCTCGTCTCCGCCCTCCTTGCGACCGCGCTTGCCCACCGCGGGGATCGCGTGGGCCTGGTCGATGCGGATCTCAACGGTCCCAGCGTGCCGCGCCTTCTCGGCGTCGAACCGGAACCCCTCGCCGAATCCCGGGACGGATTCGCGCCGCCCGCTTCGCGCGCCGGGGTCCGCGTCATGTCGATGGCGTTCCTCGTGGAGCCGAACCGCGCCCTCACGTGGCGCGAGCCGGCCGACGCCGGCTTCGTGTGGCGGGGCGCCCAGGAGCGGGGGGCCCTGCGGGAATTCCTGGGGGATGTCGCGTGGGGAGAGCTGGACGCACTCATCGTGGACCTGCCGCCGGGCACCCAGCGGCTGGCCGAACTCCACGCGCTCGTCCCCGGACTGGCGGGCATCGTCGCGGTCACCATCCCGAGCGCGGCGTCCCGGGATGCCGTGGCCCGCTCCCTCGATCTCGCCCGGAGTCGCGGCCTCCCCATCCTGGGACTCGTCGAGAACCTGTCGGGGGTTCACTGCGACGCCTGCGGGGCGCTCGCTCCGCTGCACGCCGGCGACGCGGGGGCCGAGCTGGCGGGCCGTTTTCAGGTTCCGCTGCTTGCCCGCCTCCCGTTCGACGGGGCGCTGGGGGCCGCGGCGGACGAGGGGCGGCTGGATGCGTGGCTGGCCGGCGGCGGCGGAGCCGCGGATGCGCTTCGGAAGGTGGTCGACGTTCTTCGCGCGGCGCCCGAGGCGCGATGAAGTTTCTCTGCGTGGAGTGCGACCGGCAGATGGCCTTCGACGAGCGGGCCGTGCCCGGCGACGGCACGATGGCCGCCGTCTTCAAGTGTCCCGCCTGCGGGCACAAGACGGCGATGCTCGCCAACCCCATGGAGACGCAACTCGTGAGTTCGCTCGGCGTGAAGGTGGGAGGCCGCACCGTCCCGAACGAGAACTTCGAGGGCATTCGCGCCGGCGTGGTGGAGGCGCGCGACGAAGCCTTGCCCGCACCCCCGCTGACGAACCCCGGACCCGTGCGCTGGAACGTGGACGCGGTCGAGCGCCTCGGCCACGTACCCTCCTTCGTGCGGGGGATGGTGAAGAAGATCTACAACGAATACGCCCGTGAGCGCGGGATCGAGGAGATGACGCCCGCCGTCATGGACCGGGCCCGGTCCGATCTCGGGCTGGAAGGCATGTAGCCGGCGATGACGGACGGCGGCGGAGGCGTGGCAGATGCGCGTGAAGGGGCGGCGGCGCCGGACCCGACCGTGGAACGGGAAGTGCACGGACTCCGCGCCGTCATCGACCGCGACCTGTGCGTCGGCTTCGGGGACTGCATCGAGGAAGCGCCGGAGGCCTTCGACCTCGACGAGGATGGGGTGGCCGTGTTCACCGGACCGGAGCATGCCTCGCGGAAGCGTTTCGTCGAGGCGTGCGCGTCCTGTCCGGTCGACGCGATCACCGTCCTGGAAGACGGGATCGAGATCGTTCCGTGAACCCCGGCCCAGGGGCGAAGCTGCCGCTGGTGACGGCGGAGGCGGTCGCCTACCGCTACCCCGATGGGAGTCCCGCCCTTGGAGACCTCTCGCTCGAAGTCCGGACGGGAGAATGTCTCGCGCTCCTCGGCCCGAACGGGTCCGGTAAATCCACCTTCCTCCGCCTGCTCGGCGGCGACGGCGCAGCCGGGATTTGGCGGGACCCCAGGGTCGATGATGCCGGACAGCGCTGGCTCGCCCCCGACCGACCCGCCCTCCGCACGTGGCTCAGCGGGCGCGAAAACGCGGCCATCCTGCTCGAACTCCACGGCGCCGGGCCCGGTGAGGCGCGCGCCACGGCGGACGCCTGGCTCGCGCGCTTCGGGCTCGAGGTGGACGCGGACCGCCCTGCCGGCACCTACTCGAGCGGCATGCGGAGGCGCCTTGCCCTCGCGACCGCGTTCGGAAGCGCGGCCCCGCTCCTCCTCCTCGACGAACCGCTGGCCGGGCTCGACCCCGGCGGGCGGGAGGCCTTCGCCGAGGTCCTCGCCGACCACCGCGCGGCCGGGGGAACCGCCGTGCTGTCCGCCCATGATCCCGTCTTCGCCGCGGCGCACTGCGACCGGGTCGCCTTCATCGTCGACGGCCGTTGCGCGGTGGCGGACACCCCGGCGCGCCTTCTGGAGCGCGTCGGCGCCCGTCCGCGCGTGGAGATCCGGTTTGCCGCCGGGCAGAGTCCCGATCCCGACACCCTCGGTCCCGCCCCGGAGGCGGTGCGCGCGTCGTCCCGGGACGAGGGCGCGGTGATACTCGAGGTCGAGGACCCGAGCCGGGCCCTCCCCGAGACGCTGGCCTGGGTCCTGCGCGGCGGTGCCTCCGTCGCCTCGGTCGACGTCCGGGAGCCCGATCTCGCGGACGCCTTCGCGACGCTCACGGGCCGACGTCTGGAAGCGCGCGCCCCGTGACGATCTGGCGCCTGGCGTGGCGGACCGCCCTCCGGCGGCGGCGGTTGTTCCTGTGGAACGTCGCGGTCCCGCTCCTCCTCCTCACGCCCGTCGCCCTCAGCGCAGCCGCCGCGCCGCACCGGGTCGCCGTCTTCGGCGTGTTCATCGTCTTCTTCGGAGCTTTCGGCTCGGCCATCCCCGCCGTGCGCGACGCCCGCGACGGCTGGCTCGATGAGGTCCTTCGCACCGGTTACTCCGCGCCCCGCTGGCTCCTCGAGCGCACCCTCGCCGGCACGACCATCGACGCGCTGCAACTCGCGCCCGCGGTTCTCGTCCTCCTGTGGTCTGCCGGCGGCGCCGGCGCTGGACCCGTTGTCCTCCTGTCGGTCCTCGCGACGCTGTGGTTCGCGAATCTGCTGGGTCCGCTGGTGGCCGCCGCGGTGCGTTCGCTCGCCGAAGCGGCCCTCGCCTCCGCCGCGCTTTCCCTCCTCCTCCTGCACTTCGCCGGCTTCTTTCGGACCCCCGCTCCGGGCTGGACATCCCTGGTCGCCGAGTGGAATCCGTACACGCCGCTTCGGGCCGCGCTCACGGCGGGCACCGTCGGGATGCCCATGGACACTTCCGTCTGGCTCCGCAGCCTTCTCGTCGCGGCCGGCGTGACCTTCGGGGCCGCCGTTTTCGCCTCGGATTGGAGCCGCCGCCTCCGCTGGCCGCGGACTCCCTAGTCCCCGTTTGACTTTCCCTATGGGCAGCCGCACCTTCTTGGCGCATAAGCGGAGTTCCGGACCTTCCGGAAGCCCCGACAACCTTGGCCCAGCGTCGCCGAATTCCTCGTCCGTGGCCGATTCTCGCGGACTGCGTACATCCGGGCTTCGCACCCGGGCGAGGCTGGTGCGAGCAGCGTGAACCGGCCGCAGCACGCCGTCCAACGGAGCGCCATGTATCGAGAGGTATTCGTCCCGGTCGATAACTCGCGCGAGTCGGACTGGGCCGTGGACCGAGCCATCGAACTCTGCGCTCGCTCCGAAGGCCGCATCACCGGCTCTCATGTCTACGCCGCACGTCTCCACGACATCCGGTTCCGCCAGCTCGAGATCGGGCTCCCGGCCCAGTTCCAGGAACCGGCGGAGATCCGCAGGCAGCGCAAGATCCACGACAAGCTGATCGAGAAGGGGCTGCAGCTCATCTCCGACAGCTTCCTGGACCAGCTCCACCGCCGCTGCGCCGAAGCCGGGGTGACGCTCACGCGGCAGCTCCTCGAAGGCATCAACTACGAGGAGATCATCAACGAGGCGAACCGCGGCGGCGGACGTCTCCCCAGCCTCATCGGCTTCGACCCCAACATCGCCCACAACTACGACGGCAGCGAGAAACAGCGCACGGACGTCAAGCTGGGCGATAACGGCCGGCTCGTGGCCGAGGACGAAGAGGAGGAGGACAAGCTCGCGGGCACCTCCGGCCGCGACTACGACCTCGTCGCCATCGGCGCCCACGGTCTCGGGCGGCAGGAGCGGAGCCGCCTCGGCGGCGTCGTGGCGCGCGCGCTCCGCGGGATCGAGAAGGATGCGCTCATCGTCCGCGACGGGCGGCCCCTCGACGGCGGGAAGTGGCTCGTCGGCGTGGACGGGTCGGCCTACGCCTACAAGGGACTGCGGATCGCGCTCGAGATGGCCCGCGAGTACGGCGCCAAGGTCTACATCGCGAGCGCCTTCGACGTGCAGTACCACCACGTCGTCTTCCACAACATCAAGGACGTGCTCTCCGTTCAGGCCTCGAAGGTGTTCAAGTTCGAGGAACAGGAAGAGCTCCATA